>DATBBP010000256.1:0-1753 GCA_036270935.1 Gemmatimonadaceae bacterium | reverse complement strand
CGTGCGGCGCGGCACTCAGCCAACCGGAATATCGCTCGAGCGCGGATCCGGGTAGCCACGCCAACAAACAGAGCGACCGAGCGGACGACGTCGCAGTCGTACCGGCGGACGCCTACGAGTATCGCCACTAACTCAGGATCGCGCAACCCTGAAATTATAGCCCCACCGGAAAGCCCTCGCTGCGAAGTTCATGCCGGACCGGCCCCTATCCCGATTGCTTGCCAAAAGGACACGCATAACGTGCCCTGCGTCACGTCAGCCGTCCCCGATTGCATCCAGCTGTCGCACCAGTGCGCTGATTCGCCTGCACAGCTCCACCATTCGATCAACCGAACCTCGTTGCTCCCCATTCAGTTCCTCCATCTGAAGGAGCTGCGCCTCGGCCATCAGCGCCGCCAGCGGATTGTTGATGGCATGTTGAAGCGAGAGTGCTGTCTGGCCGGCCGCGAAAACGCGTCGAGCGCGAACAAGCGTCGGCGTGACACGCGCGTCCGCTTCGAATGCCGAGCTCAGTGCTCTCGCGAGCGGAGCCGGCGATTCCTCGCAGCGTTCTCGGGCGACTGCGACTACCCCCAGTGTTTCGGCGGCAGCACAAAACGCCTTCTCGTCAGGCACGTTCGCGACGACCACGATTGGACGGGTGAAGCCGCGCGCTCGAAGAACCATTGCTGGCTGTAGCGCGTTCTTCATAACCACCGTCACGGGTCCGCCGCCTACCGTTTCCGAGTCGTCGCTGCCGACACAGGCGCCGCAGTGCACGTCGATCAACGCCGCGTCACCAGCCTCCAAGGCACCCTCGGCGAGATTGGCGCTCGTCAGCGATCGGATCGATGCGCCGGGAAGGATCATCGAGAGCAGGCCCCGTAGGAGCGATCCACGATCCTCGCTGTCCGCGAAAAGAAGGACGACGACCGGCTCGGCAGGCGCCGTCATACGGCGTCGCGCCCGACTGCCTCTACTACACCGCGTGAGTAGTATTTGTGCATGGAATCCGCTTCGTCCTCCGCTACCCAGTCAGGATCGGGCCTCGATCGCGACCTTGCAAAGGTCGTGGAAGAGTATCGGTTGACTGGGGATATCGGTACGCTGATCGACCACCTGCGTGCGCTTGCCTCCCGCAGCGATCCCGAGGAATTGGCGCACGCCCTTCGCCCTTACGGCAGCATGCCCGAGGTCGTCATCCCGGCGTACGAGCACCTTGTCGCCGAGCGTCCTCGAGACGCGCAGGCCATGGTCGTGCTGGCGAACGCGTACTGGCTCACCGGTCGAGGCGCCGAGGCCGTCGGCGCCCTGGCGGCCCGCGCAAAAGAAATTGACGAGACGAATCGCGGCGCCTGGCACTTGTGGGCGCTCTCCGAGTCGGATCTGCGCGGACGGGTCGAGCGATGGCGGCAAGTCACCCGACGCTTCCCGCAGGATCAGCTTGCCCGCGCCGCGCTCGCAGACAACGCCGTGAGTCTCGCAACGTCCGAGGACGATCCCGCCGCCCTCGATCTCGCGATCGTGACTTACGAAGGTCTGCTCACTGAAGCAACGCATCCGCAGCAACGCGTGGCTTTAGAGACTACGCTGCAGGCCTTGCGGCGCTGATCACCATACGAATCGCGTCTTCGTCGCGTCGAGCTTGTCCAACTGATGCCTGATGTCGTCGCCGATCGCTTCGATCCTCGTTATGCTGTGCGGATTGAACTGCGGATCGAACGGGCTTCGCGTCGGTCCTCCGGACACTTCCAGCACTGCGTCGAAACGGTAG
>DATBBP010000255.1:0-10125 GCA_036270935.1 Gemmatimonadaceae bacterium | reverse complement strand
ATCGAGACCTCGAGGGGCGTTGACGTGATCGGCCGCGGGCTTGGGCCCGCTCCTCGGGGAAGACGATCAGCGTCGGTGTAAGGTCTCGGAGGGCAAATCGAGCGTGATCTGGCGCACCTAAAGCCCAGCAATCAGCCCGTCGTACACGATGACAGGCCGCCAATTGGATTCGCGAGATCGACGTGACAGGTGATCGTGCCGGCCAAGGACGTCGATGTGATGGTGACTACGCTCGTACCGTTAAAGGTCATTTGCATCTTCGCGCTGCCACTCGATGCATCCGTGCCCAGCATCGTCTCGATCGTGATCGTTCCTGACTGAGGCCAGCGCTGTCCTGCCTTCGCATTCGGTAACACGAGGTTCGTCGTGGTTTCGTCTACCGTTTGATCGATCGGGAAGACGTCCGTACCAACCTCGAACGTCCCTTTCATGCTGGTGAGCGACGTTCCATTGAGTGTATGCGTGTTCGTTCGAACGCCACTCAACGTCTCGTCGGAATTGCCATGTAGCGAGTAATTGCTGCTCGTGGAAATGCCCCCCGGGCTAGCCGGAGTCGTCGTCGAGATCGTGCCATCTACCGTCGTCTTCGTCTCGAGTGCCGATGTATGTATGTCGGGTTTTGATTGCGAGTTACCGGCATCATCGATGAGCCGGAAGCTTCGCGTAAATGTTAGCCCGTTGATCGTGACTGTCGCGCACTCGAAGAAGCCGCTCGTGGCGGAATACTGACAGGTCCCTGGGTCAACCGACGAGGCGTTCACGGACGGGCCGATCCTCGGAGAGGCAATAACGGCCGCGCTGCTCAGGGTCGACGACGACATCTCGGCCAGGAGCGCCGCGACGTCCGGCACGTTAGGCGACGCGGGGCCGATAGGGTTATCCGAGCAACCAACGAGGGCTGCCGCAACTAGGACGAGGAGAATCCGGCTTTCGGCTTTGGGCGGCATTCCGCACCTCACATCTGAATGCCACCAATGTATACAGATGGATCGCCGAACGACCAGCCATCTTACTCCTTACCGTCTCGCATGAGCTCGGCCATGACCTTCGGCATCTCTCCAGAGCGCATGCTCACGGCCTCGGACCACGCACGCGCGCGATCGCGTCCCGTTCGCTTCGCCGCATACAGCGCTTCGTCTGCGCGGATCTTCATCTCCTCCGCGAGATTCTTCCCACGCTCGACGGCAAGCGGTCGGTCGCCGTCGGTGGACACGACGCCGATGCTGATCGTCATCCGGATCTCCTTGTTGTTCACCCGGAAGACATGCTCGCGAAAGGTGTCACAGAGGCGATTGGCAAAGTGAAACGCGCCATTGCCTGGCGTGTCCGGAAGCAGAATCGAGAACTCCTCGCCGCCCGTTCGGGCGACGATGTCGCCGGCGCGCGCTGTCTGTTGCAGTAGCAGACCCACTTCGCGCAGCACCGCGTCGCCCACGACGTGCCCGCGACTGTCGTTGATCGACTTGAAATGATCCAGATCGAGTGCCAGTAACGAGAGCTCGCTCCCGGCGCGCAGCGAACGCGCCATCTCGCGCGCGAGCGACCGCTCGAATCCTCGTCGATTCACGCAGCTCGTAAGCGGGTCGGTCTCGACCATGCTTTCCAACTGCTGACTCACACGATTGAATACCCGCCCCAAGACCGTGATGGCGTCGGGTCGCCCATCAGCTGTGGTGTCGTACTTCTTTGTGAAGTCACCCTCTTCGGCGCGCTCGAACAGCTCCTTGATCTGTTCCAGTCGCTTGCGGAAGCTTCCGTACTGCAGAATGAAGATGCTCGCCGCAAGCGCGAACACGCCGACCGACCACAGCTCTTCGGACCAGATCAGGTGCGCCCCGCGGCCAATCATGTGATGGACCGTATACAGGTATCCGATTACGACCAACCCCGCCGCTAGTGCTGTCTGCTCTGGACCGAAATACGTCTCCGTCAGATGCAGCACGAGGAAGGAGAAGATCAGAATGCGGTCGTAGTAGTACGGTGGCGACGAGACCAGCGTCGATCCGAAGATGAAGACGATGTCCGCGATGACCGTGACCGCGACTGCCCACGTTGGCGCACGTCCCGTCTTCTGCACGAACAGCGCGATTGCAGTAACGACTGCTATGTACCCGCAGACTCCTTCCAACAAATACAGCGCATTCCCCTGCAGAATGCGGTGCTGCTGGAGGATGAATTCCGCCCCGCCGGCCAGTAGCGCGACGATCATGCGCACGCGACTCTGCCACAGCAGCACTTCAGCGTTGACGCTGGCCCGTGACTGACTCGTCGAGTTCAAGCGAAGTCGGACAGTGGAAGAATTGGGCGGGGGCGGGGACGGGGGCTGCAAATACGGTCTCGCATGGCTTTTGGAGCGGAGACCGTCGGCAGCCCCCGCTCGCGCAGTTGAACCTCTGCTCGGGCAATTACTTGTCAGTGCTTGACGACCTTCCGAAGGGGCTGGTCACCCCTTGTATCGGTATGTGACTTGCCTTCGCCCTATGTCGTAGAGCCGCCTCGAACCTCCATCGTGTCATCGTCGCCCGACATAACGCACATACCGGCCACCGATCTGCGCGTAAGCCGCATCCGCGCACTTCGCGGTCCCAATTACTGGCGACTCGCTCCAGTCATTGCGTGCGACGTCCGGCTCGGTCACCTCGAGGAGCTGACCTCAGTCGACGTGGCCGGTTTTTGCGAGCGCCTCGTCGAAGCGCTCCCGACGCTTCGTGAGCACCCGTGCAGCCGCGGGACGAGCGGCGGATTCGTCGATCGGCTGAACGAGGGAACCCATTGGCCTCACATTCTCGAGCACGTGTCGCTCGAGTTGCAGACGCTCGCCGGCAGCGACGTGAGCTTCGGCCGAGTCGTTCCGTCGGGCGACGAAGGCGTTTGGTGGGTCATTGTCGCCTATGACGAGGAAGAAGTCGGTCTCGAGAGCATGCGCGAAGGAGTGGCCCTCATGCGCGCCTGCATGACCGGCGCGCCATACGACGTCGCCGCCGTCGTCACTCGGCTTCAGGACCTGTACGAAACGGTTCGGCTTGGCCCTTCGACCGCGGCCGTTGTCGAAGAAGCGCGGCGGCGCGGTATTCCCGTTAGGCGACTCAACTCCGGCTCCCTCGTTCAACTCGGTCACGGTCGAAATCTTCGCCGCATCCAGGCGACGATGACCGACTATACCAGCGCAATCGGCGTCGAGATCGCACAGGACAAGGTCGACACCAAGCGCGTTCTGAGTAACATCGGACTCCCGGTGCCACGCGGTGACACGGCGCGCACGCCTGACGAGGCGGTCGATATCGCGCAGGAGATCGGCTACCCCGTGATTCTCAAGCCCGTTGACGCGAGCCAAGGCCGAGGAATCAGCGGGCGGCTGGACGACGAGCCTGCTATTCGAACGGCGTGGGCGGCCGCCAACGCCATCTCGAGCCGCGTCGTCGTCGAGCATTACCAGGAGGGTCTCGATCACCGCGTGCTCGTCGTCAACGGCAAAGTCGTTGCCTGCGCCGAGCGCGTGCCGGCGCACGTGATTGGCGACGGGCGGCGGTCGATTCGCGAGTTGATCGACGAGGCGAACAAGGATCCGCGCCGCGGTGTCGGGCACACGAAGATTCTCACTCGGCTGCCGGCAGACGCGAGCACAGCGGAGTACCTGAGCCGGAGCGATAGAACGCTCGATACCGTGCTGATGCCTAACGAGCGTGTGTTCCTGCGCGGCACGGCGAATCTTTCGACCGGCGGTACTTCCATTGACCGTTCCGATGAGATGCACCCGGACAACGTGACCGCGTGCGAAATGGCTGCCGGCATCGTTGGGCTCGACATCGCCGGCATCGACGTCCTCACGCGCGACATCTCCGTACCCTTTCGCGAGAACGACGCTGTCATTCTCGAGGTCAATGCCGCGCCGGGAATCCGGATGCACACGCATCCCACGGAGGGCAAGCCGCGCAACGTCGGCGCACCGATTCTCGACATGCTGTATCCGCCCGGCAAAGACGCCACCATTCCCGTCATCGCCGTCACCGGCACGAACGGTAAGACGACAACCGTTAGGCTCATCGCGCACCTGTTCCGCAACATGGGCCGCATGGTCGGCTTCACGACCACGGACGGCGTGTACGTGCAGAATCGCATGGTCATGGAAGGCGACATGACCGGGCCTTTCGCCGCCAACATCATTCTCTCCAACCCGACGATCGATGTCGCGGTGCTCGAGACGGCGCGTGGAGGTATTCTCCGTGCCGGCCTTGGCTTTGAGGAATGTGATGTTGGCGTCGTTCTCAATGTCTCGGGCGATCACCTCGGTCAGCGCGGCATCAATACGCTCGAGCAACTCGCCGACGTGAAAAGCGTCATCGCCTCGGTCGTGAAACGCGAAGGGCATGCCGTATTGAACGCCGACGATTCGCTCGTCTCCGACATGCGCGAAAAGACGACGGCCGACGTCGTTCTTTTTTCCACCGCCGCTGAGGGAGAGAACGCGCTGTTCGAGGATCACGTTGCGCGCGGTGGCATCGCGGCACGGATGGAGGGCGGCAATTTCGTCGTTAGGCGCGGGAAGTTGCGCATACCCATCGCCACCGAGCGCGAGGTCCCGCTCATGCTCGGCGGCGCGGCCCGGTTCCAGCGTCAGAACGTCCTCGCGGCCATTGCGGCGGCGTACGTGCAGGGCATGCGCTACGACGACATTCGCGCGGGGCTGCTCTCGTTCTTTCCCTCGCCGTCGCTCACCCCTGGCCGCCTGAACGTGATTCGTTTGCGCAACGGCGGCCGAGTGCTCGTCGATTACGCGCACAATCATGCCGCGATTGATGGATTGATGGAGCTCGTGTCGCACTTTCCCGCGCGGCGGCGCATCGGCGTCCTCGCGATGCCCGGCGACCGCCGCGATGAGGACATTCGGGCCGCTGCACGCCGCGCCGCGGCGGACGGCCATCTCGACTACGCCATCGTGAAGGAAGATCAGGATCTCCGCGGACGCGATCCTGGAGAGGTCGCGGGACTGATTAGCGACAGCCTGCGCGCGGCGGGCATGTCCGATGAAAAGATTGTCGTCATTCCGAGCGAAGCCGATGCGGTTGCACGCGCGATGGACATCGCTGGTGAAGACGACCTCGTTTTCATTCTTGCCGACAAAGTACCGAAGACGCTCGCGCTCGTCCGTGAGCGCGTGGCCGACGAGCGCGGAGCCGCGAACAGCCAATGACCGTGATCGCGTCGACGCCCACGACCGAGATTCGCCTAACGACTCTCCACGCGACGCGTGGCGCCAATTTCTGGTCGACGCGCCCCGTGACGCGCATGGATGTCGCCGTCGGTGTCTTCGAGCACATTTCGTCCGCGGAGGTCAACGGGCTCACCGAGCAACTGGTCCTCGCCCTGCCCGGTCTCACGGAGCACGAGTGCTCGATCGGGGAACCGGGAGGTTTCATCACGCGCCTGCGCCGCGGCACGTACGCACCTCATATCATCGAGCACGTCGCGCTCGAGCTGCAAACGATGATCGGCCACAACGTCGGCTTCGGTCGCACGCGGGGTGGCGATATCGAGGGGGAATACACCATCGTGTTCGAGCACCGGCACGAACAGGTCGGGTTGCGCGCCGGAGCACTCGCGCTCGAGACGATTCAGCGCGCGTTTGCTGGGACGCTCGCGCCCCAGCATGTCGCTGGCGCCGTCCGTGAGCTCGCCGCGCTCGCAAATACGCCCGACGCTCCGCCAATCGCGCATCGCGTTACGGCGGGAATCACTGGCGGAGTGGGACGCGCCGAATGCGTCGCCATCCTCCACAGCTCCCTCGGTTCGGACGGCGACGAGCATCTCCTCATCGATATCGCCCCGGCGTTCATTCTCTGGGCCGGATTGCCCTACGCCCGCTCCCGGCTGGCGATCATCCTCGACACGCATTTCAGCGACGTTCCTCCCCGCTATCGCGAGACGGAGCGCGCCCGCCGATTGGCTGGAACGCTCATCGACGCCGTTCCGCGTGGCGGCTTCGTCGTTTGCCCCGCGAGCGAGGTGGAGCTTCAGCAGGACGCGCGCGACGCAGGCTGCCGAGTCGCCGTTTTCGCGACCGATGACACGATCGGCGAAGACGCAATGGAGATCGCGACCGCCTTTGGTCGCCCGCATGATGGCGCAATCGTCGTCGAGCATTGTGCGGATGCGGAGTGTGTCGCGCAGCTGCGCGACGACCAGCCGCCGGCGGCGCAGATCGCGGCAGCCGTTGCCGCATACGTACTCCGCGACGCGAATTTTCGTCATTAGGCAATGACCGACGCGAGCCTGCCCGAAGCGCCGCGTATCGACGAGCCCATCGCGCGTGGCGGCATGTCCGACGCTGCACTCGGCACGCTCGTTCTCATGGGCGGTGCGGTTGAAGCGCTCAACGAGGCGTTCCAGCAATTTCTGCGGCTCGTCGACGCACGCGGCGGTGCGCCGATCGTCGGCCTAACGACTGCGTCGGCCGAACCGGCCGAGGCCGCGCGCGCCTGGCTCGGTGACTTCCGCCGGGCCGGCGCGCGCAACGCCCGCATTCCGCTCTTTCAACGCGCCTGCGACGACCGCGATCGAGAGATCTCGGCAATGATCGCGGATGCGAGCGCCGTCTTCCTCGGCGGCGGTGACCAGGTGAAGCTTGTCGGCGCACTCGGTGGTTCGTGGACGCTCGCCGAGATCAAGAAGCTCTTTCGACGCGGCGGCGTGATCTGCGGGACGAGCGCCGGCGCTGCCGCGCTCACGGAGCTCACGATGGCCGGCGGCGAGATCGACGAAGAAGGGAATCTTGTCGAGCAGTACATCGGCCCGGGCCTCGGTCTTCTCGGGTTCAAGACGATTGTCGATACCCACTTTCAGCAGCGACGACGATTGCAGCGGCTGTTCGTTGTCGTCGGCCAGAATACGGAGTTGTTAGGCCTCGGCATCGACGAGGACACGGCGCTCATCGTCCGCGGCCACGTTGGCGAAGTCGTCGGTGCCGGCGGCGTGACCTTCGTGGACGGCCATCACACGGTGCGTTTCGACAACGCCGATCAGATCGAGAAGGGCCGCCAGCTCACCCTAAGCCATCTTCGAGTCGGGATCGTCGGAACGAAGTATCATCTCAATCTCAAGGAGAGAGAGCTCGAAGAACTTCTCGAGAGGGACGAGACGGCGGGAAGGGCGCGCCAAGAACAGCGCGTCGAGAACAGCGCGTCGAGAACCGCGCGCCGAAAGGAGCGTTAAAACGTCGGCTCTGTAATGCCGGCTTCGATGCGCTGTTGTCGATGCGCCTCTCTTGCCGCTCTGTTTGCACAAATCGAGTTATTAGGTTCATATCTACTCTCATATATCCAGTGAGCGACACTTCCCTCCTCCCCGCCGACCTCGCCAGCCGGTCACTGTCCGGTCGTGAGATTGTACTCTCACTTCCGGACGCCGAACGCGCGATTGAGCACCTCAACAAGACCGGGCGGCGTCTCGAGGCGTGGGAAGGTTGGGTGAGATTCACCGATGGCAGCCGAACCCACTCCCTTCGCCACCCGGGATCCTTCGTGCTCCCGAGCGATCCGGAGCGTGCCGCCGCGGTAACTTTAGACAGTATTCGCAAAGCCCAGTCGGTCTGGGAGCGAGCACCAGAGTACCCGGGCGCATCGCTATACTTCTGCTTGACGGTAGCTCCAGCCTAACGGCGCCCTTACGCAGTTCCTCCGTCGGCGTCGAAGCTGCCGTGGATCAGTTGCGGTTTTCTCTGTTGCGCTGTCTTCAGAGCGCTGCTGGTAGCCGCGGGTTTCGTAGTTGCGCTTTCCCCTCGAGCGCCTGAGATCTCTCAATGGTTTTCCTCTGGCTGATCGTCGTCTTCCTGCTCATCGCGCTTGTCCAGATGCGCGATCGCCTGCGTCGTCTCGAGGACACGATCAGCGACTTGCGCCATCTCATCGAGCGCCTCAACCGCCGCGTCGAAGAGGCGACGCCGGCGCCGCCAATCGTGCGCAGTCACGATGTTGCGCCCATCCAGACTTACCAACCGCCGATTCGCACGGAGCCCGTTGCCGCACCCACGGTTCCTCCGCGTGTCGCAGCACCCGAGCCGCCCCCGGTCCCGGCTGCCGTGCAAGTCGGGCGACAACCGATTGCCGCGAGTACGCGCACGACGGAGCGTGCAGCTCCGACCGCTCCGCCCTTCATGCCTCCGCCGAAAGAACCGCCCAGGCCACCCCGGTCGGCATCGCCGGAGCCAGCTGGGCCCAAGCGCTCTTTCGATTGGGAATCGCTCATTGGCGTCAAGTTTTTCGCAGTCGTCGCGGCGATCGCCCTCTTCCTCGCCGGAACCTTCTTCGTCAGCTACTCCGTCGAGCATGGTTGGTTGATGCCACCGATCCAGTTCGCGATCGGCGCCGTCGCCGGAGTCGTTTGCCTCGTTCTCGGCGAGCTCAAGATCTCGCGACGTTATGCCTGGACGGCCGACGCGCTCGACGCGGCGGGTATCTCGATACTCTACGTCGTTTTCTTCGCGGCCTTCGCGCGCTGGCATCTCGTCGGCGCGACCGCGGCGTTTGCTCTTTTCATACTCGCGACGACCGTTGCCGTTCTGCTCTCGATTCGACGCGCGTCGCTTCTCATTGCACTGCTTGGCCTCGTCGGCGGATTCGCGTCACCAGCCATCGTGGCGATGGGCCAGGACAACCCCATCGGCCTGTTCGGCTACCTGCTCGTCCTCAACGCGGGCCTCGCCTGGGTCGCCTACAAAAAGCAGTGGCCACTGCTCACCGCGATCAGCCTCGCCCTAACGACACTTTATCAGTGGGGCTGGGTTTCGAAGTTCCTCACGGCTGGAAAGCTGCCGCTGGCGGCAACGATCTTCCTGGTATTCCCGATCCTGAGCTTCGTCGCACTGGCACTCAACCGCCCCGCCTCGGCCGAGCGGCGCTCGACAAACGCGATGTTCGCTCATGCGGCGCGCGTTGGTGCCGCGCTTCCGCTGCTCTTCTCTATCTACCTCGCCACCGTGCCAGCGTACGGCGCGCGGTTCGGAATTCTTTTCGGCTTCCTCTTCGTCGTCGACGCCGGGCTCTTCGCGATCGCGATCTTCCAGGGACCGCGCTTTCTTCATTTGCTCGGCGGCCTCTCGACTCTCATTGTCTTTGCAGTTTGGCTTCAGGGCGCATACGATCCAAACGCGTGGCCCTCGATTCTCGTGGCTATCGGCGCGTTCAGCGCGTTTTACCTCGGCGCGCCCTTCGTTTCGTCGCTCGAAATCGTTAGGCGACGCGCCGGTGATATCGACCTCGGACTGGTGGCACGAGGCGTTTTCACCGCGCCGCTCTTGCTCTTCACTTTCCCGGTCCTCGTCGTCGTCGAGCCGCGGACAGCGTCGCCCGCAGTCACCTTCGCCGTGCTGCTCGCGCTGTTGGGCGCGTGTGCCGCGTATGCAATCGTACGGCGTGACGGTCCGGTGCACTTCATCGCCGCGTTCTTCGCCGTTGCCGCGGAAGCAGTATGGTCGGCGAAGTATCTCACGCCCGAGCGCCTTCTCCCGGCGTTGGCGATCTACGGGGTGTTCGGTGCGTTCTTCATTGGTGTTCCAATCATCGCGCGACGCCGTGGAGCCGCGCTCAGACCAGAGGCCGCGGGCTCAGTGTTGGCCCTCGTCAGCATTGCCCTGCTCTTTTTCCTGGCCGTAGGAACCGTTGCGCAGGCTGCGCTGTGGGGTATCGCGCTTCTGTTGGCGATTCTGACGCTCGGACTTTTCGCCGAGGCGAGCGTGACGCTGAATCCGATTCCCGCGATCGTCGGAACACTCCTCGCCTGGGCGGTGCTTGCGACATGGTGGGTCACGGCGACCGTCGCCATCGCGCTCATCCCGGCACTTTCGATCGTTGGCGGATACGCGCTTCTCACGATTGGAGGGAATGTCTGGGCAACGCGTCGCACGGCAGACGGCGACAACGCGCGCGGCATTTTTCAGAACGGCACCTTCGTCGGACTCGTTGGGCACCTCTTTCTGCTCAACGTCGCTAGGCAGCCGACACTCGCGATTCCACCGTCGCCCTTGTTTGCTGTGCTCGGGGTGTTGACCGTGGCGGCCGGCGTCGGCGCGCTGTACCTGAAACACGGTGAGATCTTCCTCGCCGCCGTGATTGCGTCAGCGGCGGTCGTTTT
>DATBBP010000254.1:0-21750 GCA_036270935.1 Gemmatimonadaceae bacterium | reverse complement strand
TTGGTCGTATCGGCGTCGCCGTGTCGCCTGCCGACCCGGAGCGGCTGTACGCCACGATCGAGACGCCGCCAGAGGACTCGACTGGCGGTATCTATCGATCCGACGACGGCGGCCGAACCTGGGAGCGAACCAGCGGCGATCAGAAGTGGATGGTTCGCCCATGGTACTACTCCGTCGTGCGCGCCGATCCAGGTGACGCGAACACGATGTACCTGATGAGTCTGTCGACGTGGAAGTCGATCGACGGCGGCAGGACCTTCACGCGCCTCCGCGTTCCACACGGAGACACCCACGACCTTTGGATCGACCCTAAAGATTCAAAGAGACTCATCAGCGGCAACGATGGCGGTGCCACGGTCAGCATCGACGGCGGCGAGAGCTGGTCGAGCATCATGAACCAGCCGACGGCGCAGTTCTATCACGTCAGCACCGACGACCAGTTCCCTTATCGGATCTACGGAGCGCAGCAGGACAACACCACGGTGTCGATTCTTAGCCGCTCCGACGACGGCGCCATCTCTCGTGAGGACTGGTACCCGGTGGGCGGCGGTGAGTCCGGATACATCGCGCCGAAGCCCCACGACCCGAACACCGTCATCGCCGGTACCTACACCGGAACGCTGACCCGTCTCGACGTTGCCACGAAGCACGCGAAAGACATCAGCGTCGGCCTCAACAATTATGATGGTTGGGCCTCGGCGCAGGTCCCCAATCGGTTTCAATGGACCTTTCCAATCTTTTACTCGCACCACTCACCAAGCGAGCTATATGTCGCTGCCAATCGCGTTTTCCGCTCGACGAACGACGGCAACAGCTGGGAGGCGATAAGCCCCGATCTCACGCTCCACGATCCAAAGACTATGGGACCGGTTGGCGGCTCGGTGACGCACGACATGACGGGAACCGAGTGGTACGCGACCATCTTCGCGCTCGCCGAGTCGCCAATGACCGCAGGCGTGTTGTGGGCCGGCTCCGACGACGGACTGATTCATGTCACGCGCGACGGCGGAAAGACCTGGACGAACGTCACGCCCCGCGACATGGCGCATTTCACACGCGTCTCGATCATCGAGCCATCCCACTTCGATCCTGGCTCTGCTTACGTCGCAGGCAACAGGTACCAACTCGACGATCTGCGTCCTTATCTATGGAAAACCACCGACTACGGCCACACCTGGACCCGTATCGACGCCGGCATTCCGCCGGGCGCCTACACGCGCACCATTCGTGAAGATCCCGTTAGGCGCGGCCTCCTCTATGTTGGAACGGAAACGGGCATCTGGTACTCGACCGACGACGGCGCCCGCTGGGCCTCGCTGCAGCTCAACTTGCCGCGTTCGTCCGTGCGCGACCTCCACATCCACGGCAGCGACCTGATTGCAGCCACGCACGGCCGCGCCTTCTGGCTCCTCGATGACGTCACACCGCTTCGCCAGATGAGCGAAGCGATTCGCGCCGAGGCCGTACACCTCTTCGTGCCTGACACGTCGATCCGCTTCGGTGGAGGCAGGTCTCGCAGCGAAGACGCCGGCGAGAACCCGCCCTGCTGCCTAACGGTGAGCTACTGGCTGAAGCAGCATGTTACGACGCCGGTGACGCTCGAGTTTCGCGACGCGAGCGGCAAGACCATTCGTACTTTTGCCAGCGCGGGTCCAGCGAGCGACAGCGCGAAGGCCGACTCGGCGAAGAATCGCGCGCCGCGCGACACGCTGTCCGAAAAGCCGCGTGGCTCTCGATCATTCGCCGACGACACGCTGGCGTTCATGGCCGCTGACTCGGTAGTGCCAGCGCGCGCGGGGCTGAATCGCTTCGTTTGGAATCTGCGCTATCCGTCCACGCGTGAAGTGCGCGGCGTCGTCAACGACGAAGGCTCGACGTTGGGACCAGTCGCCGCTCCGGGCACATACACTGTGCGACTCACGGTTGACGGACAGACACACGACCAGCTCGCGCTCGTGCGCCCGGATCCGCGCCTGCGCGCGACGCAAGCCGACTACGAGGCGCAGGTCGCGCTCGCGCTCGAGGTCCAGCAGACCACGAACGACCTCTCCGATGCCGTCAGTCGCATCCTCGACATCGAGCATCAACTCGAGGAACGCGTCGATCACTCGAAAAAGCAGGCCTACGCCGCGCGACTCGGTGCCGCCGCGACACCGCTGCGCACAAAGCTCGAGACCATTCGTGACTCGCTCGTCGAGGTTCACTCGCACGTCGATCAGATCACGCTGCATTACCCGATTCGCCTATACAACATGCTGCTCTCGCTCGCTGACATGGTGCAGAGCGCCGAAGGCGCGCCAACGAAGCAGGAGGGCGAGGTCTATCGCGAGATCGCGGCACAGGTGAATCGCCAGATCGCGCAGCTCCGCTCGCTCGAGACGAACGACGTAGTGGCGTTCAATCGCATGATGCGTGAGCTGGACGTGCCGGCGGTTGTCACGGGGAAATAGGCTGACGGGCCTTGCTTCGCCGTATAACGTTCCAACATGCGACCTGTACTACTCGCCGTCGACGACGATCCCGAAGTCCTTCGCGCCGTCGACCGGGACCTGCGTCGGCGCTATGCCGATCGCTACCGAGTCGTGCGCGCCGAGTCCGGTGCCTCGGCCATCGACGCACTCCGCAAGTTCGAGGAACGCGGCGATCCGATTGCGCTCGTCGTTGCCGATCAACGCATGCCCGAGATGACGGGCGTCGAGCTGTTGCAACAAACGATGCGGCTCGTGCCCGACGCGAAGCGAGTGCTGCTCACCGCCTACGCCGACACCGACGCCGCAATCGAGGCCATCAACAAGGCACGGATTGATAATTATCTCATGAAGCCGTGGGAGCCGCCCGAGGAGAAGCTCTATTCCGTCCTCGACGAGCTCCTCGACGATTGGCAATCCGGCTATCGAGCGCCATTCGAGGGCATCCGCGTCGTTGGCCATCGGTGGTCGCCGAAGTCGCATGACGTACGCGACTTTCTCGGTCGTAACCTCGTGCCCTTCAAGTGGCTCGATCTCGCGACATCCGCCGAAGCGCGTGATGCATTGAATAAATACTCAACGAGCGACACCCCGCCAACGCTCCCGCTCGTCATTTTCCCGGATGGCCAGATACTGGACGCCCCCGATTATGGCGCGCTTGGTGCTCGGCTCGGTCTTCGCACGCGAGCCGAGAAACCGTTTTACGACCTCGTTTGCGTCGGTGGAGGACCGGCGGGACTCGCAGCCGCGGTCTATGGCGCATCCGAGGGACTGCGCACGTTGCTCATCGAGCGCGAGGCGCCAGGCGGTCAGGCGGGCACGAGCTCACGTATCGAGAACTATCTCGGCTTTCCGAGCGGCCTCACCGGCGCGGACCTCACGAGGCGCGCCGTTGCGCAGGCGCGCAAGTTCGGCGCCGAGCTTCTGACTCCTCAGGAAGCGTGTGGATTGCGGATCGACGGCCAGTACCGCGTGCTGACGCTTTCGGATGGATCCGAGGTGTCGACGCGTGCGCTCGTCATCGCGTCTGGTGTCTCGTATCGCACGCTCGACATTCCCGGCGCCGAAAAGCTCACCGGCGCGGGTGTGTACTACGGCGCCGCGCTCACCGAGGCCATTTCCTGCCAAGATGAGGAAGTGCTCATCGTGGGCGGAGGGAATTCCGCCGGTCAGGCAGCGCTCTTCTTCGCCCAGTATGCGCGGCACGTAACGCTCGTCGTGCGCGGTGCCGGTCTTGGCGAGAGCATGTCGCAGTATCTCGTCGACCAAGTGGAGGGCACGCCGAACGTCACCGTGCTCACGCGGACCCGAGTGAGTGCCATTCACGGCGACGACCGCCTGCGCTCCGTCACGATCACGTGCGACAGCGAGCAGCGCGACATGGTTGCAACGTCGCTCTTCGCGTTCATCGGTGCCGAGCCGCGCACCGACTGGCTGGCGGGCATCGTCCAGCGGGACGACCACGGCTTCATTCTCACTGGTCCCGACCTCCAGAAAGAGAATGATCGGCCGCGCGGCTGGCCGCTCGCGCGAGATCCATTCCTCCTCGAGACAAACGTCCCCGGCGTGTTCTGCGCCGGAGACGTGCGGCACCAGTCTGTGAAACGCTGCGCGTCCGCGATCGGTGAAGGTGCGATCGCCGTGCAGTTCACGCATCGCTACCTCGCCGACGGCTGACATGACCGACTCGGCGCTCGACACGCAGGCGGGTGAGACTGAGACGACGACGCGCGAGCGCATGGCGACACTCGGTACTCTCGCCGCAGGTCTCGCGCACGAGTTGAACAACCCCGCGATCGCGATCGGCCGGTCGGTCGATCTGCTGCGGAGCGAGATCGCGGGCGTCGATCCAGTCCTCAGGCAGATCGCGAGCCATTCATGGAGCGAGGACGAATTGCGCTTTCTCGCCCGGCTCGGCGCGACGACCGAGCGCGCGCAGAGCTCGACCGCCGCGATCGACGTCGTCGATCGGACGGATCGTGAGGAGACGCTCATCAACTGGCTGGATCAACACGAGGTCAAGGCACCGCCCGAGCTGGCGACGGCGCTCGTCGACCGCGGCGTTACGCCGGAGGAGCTGGCCGCGCTGGTGCGCGGTTGCAGCCCGGACGTGATCAGCGACGCGATGGCGTGGCTGTCGCGGCTGACGCTGATCCGCCAGCTGCTCGATGACGTGGCCCGCAGCGCCGCGCGAATCGGTGACCTCGTGCGGGCCGTGAAGAGCCACGCTTACACCGACATGGGTCGCCGCACGGTCGACGTTCATGAGTCGATCGAGAGCAGCCTGACGCTCATGGGCTACAAGCTGCGCGAAGCGAGAGCGAAGCTCGCGCGCGAGTATGATCGATCGCTGCCGCCAATCGAGACCTACGGCACGGAGCTCAATCAGCTCTGGACCAACCTCCTCGACAACGCTGCCGACGCTCTGACGGGCAAGGAGGGCGAGCGAACGATCAGCTTGCGCACGACGCGCGAGGGGGCCGTCGTACGCATCGACGTCGCCGACAGTGGTCCCGGAATTCCACCCAATCTGGCCGCCAAGATCTTCGAGCCGCACTTCACCACCAAGGCCGCGGGCAAGGGCACGGGGTTGGGCCTGGACATCGTTAGGCGCATTGTCGCTCATCACGGTGGCACGATAGCCTGTGAGTCCGACGCCACTGGTGCTCGGTTCGTGGTTCGCATTCCACTCGTGCAGTCATCCGATGTTTCCAAGTGATATTCTCTTCGGCGGTCCACCGCTGTCCGACCCCGTCGACGGCGCCGATCACGTTCGCGGCGCCGCGTCGTCGCTCGTTACACTGGTCGAGTACGCCGACTTCGAGTGCCTCAACTGCGCCCGCGCCTTCCCGCAGCTCGTTAGGTATCTCGAAGAGTTCAAGGGCACGCTGCGTTTCGTCTTTCGTCACTATCCGCTGACGTGGGAGCATCCGGCCTCGTCGCTCGCGGCGCGCGCCGCCGAGGCCGCGGAACGTCAAGGAAAGTTCTGGGAGATGCACGACGAGCTCTTTCGCAATCCGGGCATGCTCCACCGCGAGGCACTCCTCGCCCACGCGGCGTCCGCAGGTCTCGACATCGTGCTTTTCTCCGCCGACCTCGAGGACCAGAGCCTCGTCGCACGGATCGAGCGCGACGTCGAGAGTGGCCGCCGAAGCTCCATTCGTGCCACTCCCACCTTCTTCCTCGACGGCGCTCGCTATGCCAACTCACGAAACCTCGAGGGCCTGCGCGACGCCATCATGGAGACTGCGATGCGCGCCACGACACGCTATCTGCGAGAGCAGGCGCCGTAGGAACAGGCGCACCTAGCACCTAGCTTCCGTGTGCCCTTCGGAGCGTTCGCCCGTCCTCTATTGCGCTCGCGGCGTGGCGAGCCGATCTTGCCCCTGCCGTATCCTGCCGTGAAGACGTCGCGCCGTTCCCGACCGTCGCAGTTCCCGCCAGCCAACGCCCTGCCCATGTCTCACCCCCCCGTGGAGCGAGACGTCCAAGACCTCGACCTGCCTACGGACGCGCTCGCTATCAGCGCCGTCAGCCTCAGCGAAGCGCGTTATCGAACCCTCATTCAGGCGATCTCCCAGATCGTCTGGACCCGTTCATCTACCGGCGAATTCGTCGAACGACAGGTGGCTTGGGAGGAGTTTACCGGCCAATCGCCTGACGAATATCTTGGGTGGGGCTGGCTCGATGTCGTCCACGAGGACGATCGCCTGCGCGTGAAGCAGAACTGGCGGCGCGCCGTCGAGGCGGCGTCGCCATATCACGCCGAGTATCGTCTGCGATCGCGCGACGGGCTCTATCGCTGGGTCGCGGTGCGGGCAGCGCCTGTACTCGAGGCAAATGGCACGGTCCGCGAATGGATCGGAACGCACAGCGACATCGATGCGGCCAAGCGCGCCCACGAAGAGCGCGCTCGACTCTTCGAGTCCGAGCGACACACGCGGTTGGCGGCCGAACGAGCGATGAATCGACTTCGCTCGGCGTGGAGCGTGGCGGACGCGGCGAGCGCCGAGGCGAGTCTCGACGAAATGCTCTACACATTGTCAGAGGGCCTGCGCGTTGCCCTTCAGGCCGACGAGGCCACTGTGCTCCTCCTCGACGTTCAGACATCGGAGCTCGTCGCCAGGGCAAGCGTTGGCGTGGAGCGCGACATGTCCCAGGAGACGCGCGTCCGACTTGGCGAAGGATTTTCGGGACGCGTGGCATTGGCGCGATCCCCGGTCGTCGTACCGCGGACGACGGGCCTCGATACAGTGAGCGAGCCCCTTCGCGAGCGCCTAACGTCGGTCATCGGGGCGCCGGTACGCGCATCGGGACGACTGGTCGGCGTGATTCACGCCGGAACGATCGAGGCGCGCGAATTCAACGAAGAAGACGTGATCCTGCTCCAGCTCGTGGCTGACCGCGTTGCGCACGCCATCGAGCGTGCGCGCTTGCTCGACGCCGAGCGTGCCGCACGCACCGAGGCCGAGCTCGCGAATCGCGCGAAGATGGAGTTTCTCGCGATGATGTCGCACGAGCTGCGCACGCCATTGAACGCGATCGCCGGCTATGCCGAGCTCTTAGCGATCGGGTTGCGTGGTCCGCTCACGGAGGCGCAGTTGGCGGACGTTCAGGCCATCCATCGCAACGAGCGCCACCTGCTCTCGCTCATTGAGGAAGTGCTCACGTTTGCAAAGATCGACGCCGGCCGTATCCGTCTCGAGCCCGAGGACGTCCGTGTCTCGGCAGCCCTCGCGTCGATGAGCGATCTCATTGCGCCGCAGATGGAGCAGAAGCAACTCGACTACGAGCTCGAGGCGTGCGACGCATCGCTCGCCGTCTTTGCTGACGTCGAGCGCTTGCAGCAGGTGATCCTGAACCTGCTCTCCAATGCGGTGAAGTTCACACCATCCGGCGGCCGCATCGTCGTTGGCGCGGCCGCCCACGCAACGGACGACCATCTCGTCGAGATTCGCGTTCGCGACACGGGAATCGGGATCCCCGCCGATAAGCTGGCGTCGATCTTCGAGCCGTTCGTTCAGCTAGCCGGCGGCTTGACGCGCACGTCTCACGGTACGGGGCTCGGTCTTGCGATCAGCCGGGATCTCGCCCGAGCGATGGAAGGCGATCTCGTCGCTCGCAGCGAAGAAGGGCAGGGCGCGGAGTTCGTCCTCACGCTACCGCGAGGCGCGCTCGCGCGCGCGTCCTCACAGTAGGCTTGACACCCAGCGCCGCGTCCTAAACGTTGACGCTATGCGGATCGCGGTCGCGGTGCTCGCACTGCTGGCGGCAGTGGCGAGTGGCAAGTGGCATGTGGCGAGAGGTCAATCGGACTCACTCGCCACTCGGCGCTCGATACTCGTCACTCCGCCACCACTCGTCACCTATCTGGTTTTCGTCGCCTCCGAAGGCAATGACCACATCGCGCTGGTCCGCTGGGGACCTAACGGCGCGAGTGTCGAGCGCGATCATCGCATCGGAGTCAATCCCACGGAACTGCTCGGTCCGCACGGACTCGCCGTGTCACCCGACGGCAACTACTACTACGTCACGACGGCGCACGGCACACCCTTCGGTGCGCTTTGGAAGTACACCGCCACGCGCGACTCGCTCGTCGGTAAGGTGCAACTCGGCGCCTTCCCTGCCACCGTACAGGTCTCACCGGATGGCGCATACGTCTACGCGGTGAATTTCAATCTCCATGGCGATCCCGTGCGATCGTCGGTGTCAATCGTCTACGGCGATCAGATGGTCGAGGTCACTCGTGTGCCGACGTGCATCATGCCGCACGGTTCTCGACTCAATCCGCTGGGCACCAAACACTACTCGGCGTGCATGATGAACGACGAGCTCGTTGAGATCGACACGCGCCAGTTCAACGTATCGCGGCACTTCCATCTCACGAAGGGAAAGGAAGAGGGCCTAACGGGAGCGCCGATGGTAGGCGTGCAGATGGCCGGTCACGAGATGGCGGACGCGGCGCACGCGACTCCAGCGAAGACGATCGCGAGCGGAGCGAGCGACATTACGTGTTCTCCGACATGGGCGCAGCCATCGGCAGATGGTGCGAAGGTCTTCGTGGCCTGCAACAAGTCGAACGAGGTGCTCGAGATCGACGTTGCCTCATGGAAGCTGACGCGTCGCATGCCCGCGGGCGACGGCGTATACAATCTCGCCGTCACGCACGACGGCAGGCTCCTCCTCGGCACGAACAAACGAGGCCAATCCGTTTCTGTTATAGACATCGCGAGCGGCAAGGAGCTCGTTCGCATTCCGACAACCCGGAAAGTCGCAAGCGGCATCACGGTCTCGTCGGACGATCGATATGCATTCGCCTCGATCGAAGGCGTCGGCTCGCAGCCGGGCACGGTCGACATTATCGACCTCAAATCGTTGAGCAAGGTCGCAAGCGTCGACGTTGGCCAGCAGGCGGGCGGGATCGATTTCTGGAAATTGCTGCAGTGAAGGTGATAGGCGCTGGGTGATAGGTGCTAGCGCTCACTGCGTCGCGTCGCGCTTCCCGAGCAACCCGTCCATGAACGGCTTCGCGATACACTGATAGAATGTCTTATCGCCGCACAACGACTCCGCCTGCCGCTCCACGTAATTCTTCACCTTCGTCGGGTACGTTTTGCAGTTCGGCGTGTTCGTTCCCTTTACGCAGCCATTGTACTTGAGCAAGCCCTTCTGGACATCGCTCGCCGTCACCTGATTGCCCGTGTGCTTGATGTACTCCGACAAGATGTACACGCCATATTTGACATTCGTCGAATCCGACGAGAGGTCTGTCCCGAATCGGTTGCCGAGCGCCCTGAGCCAGATCTTTGGATAGACCTGCATCAGACCCACGGCGCCGACGTTCGACAGCGCATTGCTGATGAACAGCGCGTTCTCTGTCAGCATCACACCGAAGATGACCGCGGGCGGAATGCCGTCCGCGTACGCTTCGCGAACGGCGTAGTAGGCGATCGAGTCCGCGCGGGCCGGTAGGACGTGACCGGTCCGTACGAGATCAGCGGCGAAGTTGGCGCTATCGGCAGCGAATTGAGGAGATGCTAACAACTCCGCCAACCGTCCAGTGTCCGCGGCCGCCTTCGGAACAAGCAGCGGCTTCGTGAGTGGCACCCGTTGGGCAAGGCTCTGCACGACGGTGGGCTGACCCGCGAAAATGGGGCGCTCATGACTGACGGCGAACACGATCCCCGCGACGAGCACGATGATCGCCGCAATGTCGCCGCCGAGAGTAAGCAATCGTCGCTTCCCGGCGCTGATCCTCAAGCCGCGCCGGCCCGGCATCGACGATCCTCGCCGATCCCGCCTCGCCCTGCGCTCCCCCTCGATTGGCACCGCGGTAAGCGCGGGCCCGATCAGTAACCCGCCTGATCCTGACATACGACGATGCAATGCAACTCGTACACCCGGGGACGTTAAGCGGACGCGGCCGTCTGCTCATGCAGAGCGAGGGCGGCGCCGAGTAGGGCTGCATGTGCCAAGCCCTGTGGAAAATTCCCGAGCAGCGCACCATCGCTTCCGATATCCTCGGAGTACAAGCCAAGCGGATTCGCGTGCCCAACCAGCTTCCGCATCGCCAGGCGTGCCTTCTCGATCTCGCCGCCGCGCGCCAGACACTCGACGTACCAGAACGAACAGATGGTGAACGAAGGCGCCGTTAGGCTTCCCGCATCCGTGTCCATTCCTTCGATGTCGTAACGCCGCACCAACGCATCTCGAACCAAACGAGATTCTACCCGCCGCAGCGTCGATTGCCATCTCGAGTCCGTTGCGGAGATGAAGCCGACGAGGGGCATGACGAGACAGGCCGCATCGATGGACGTGGAGCCTTTCACGCCAACGAACGCGGCGAGCTCCGGGCTCCAGAAGTTCGCGTGCACGTCGTGATGAATCGCGCCGCGCGTGTCGCGCCACCGGTCTCGCGGCGCTGCAAGTCGCCGGCGGCTTGCCAGGCGCAATGCACGATCCACCGCGACCCAGGACATCACCCGGGAGTAGAGAAACTCCTGACAACCACTCCGAACCTCCCAAATGCCCTGATCCGGCCGCTGCCAGTTTCGGCAGAGCCACTCAGTCAGGTCCGTCACGTGCTTCCACAGCGCGCGCGACATCGGCTCGTCATGCCCGTCGGCGACATACAGAGCATCGATCAGCTCGCCGTAGATATCCAGCTGGAGCTGATCGTACGCGGCATTGCCGATGCGAACAGGTCGAGAGTCGCGGTGCCCGGCCATGTGGCCGAGCACCTGCTCCGTAAGGTCACGTCGTCCATCGATGCCATAGAAACTCTGCAGCTCGCCCGGCTTTTCCGACTCCTCGCATCGCTTCGAGACCCAGCACGTAAAGGCCTTCGCCTCGCGCGACAAACCGAGTCTCACGAGTGCGTACACCGTGAACGAAGCATCACGGATCCACGAGTAGCGAAAATCCCAGTTTCTCGCGCCACCAACGTGTTCAGGCAGCCCGAAGGTCGGCGCGGCGATGATCGCTCCGGTTCGCCGGCTCTGCAGGAGCTTGAGCGTCAGCGCCGAGCGGTGCACCGCCGCTCGCCATTCTCCCCTGTAGGCGCATGCAGCAATCCACCGGCGCCAGTAAACGATGGTGCGCCGCATCGCTCTCGTGGCCCATGTAACGGTCGGAAGCGCCGGCTCACGGTCCGCATGGCGCCTACCGAATACGAAGGCCGCACGCTCGCCAGACCGCAGGTGGAATTCGGCAACGACGTCATCGTCCGTGCGCTGGAGAGCAACGGTGCTCGTTAGGCCGAAGGCATCGGGCCCGTCGAACGACGCGTGCCGGTCGCCGAGCAAGATGGCGGGCACGACTCGGCCGTAATCCGGACGCGGCGCGCAGGTCATGCGAACGCCACCTTCGCCGCGCAGCGCACGCACTAAGCGTACGATGCGACTCGGCGCTGCCGTACGCTCGATGGGCATGAAATCCACGACCTCGAGCTCGAGGTCGTCGGCGACGAAGTGCGTTACGAGGACATTCGTGTCGCGAACGTAACGTTGCCCAATGCGATCCGATTCCCG
This sequence comes from Gemmatimonadaceae bacterium, assembly GCA_036270935.1. Taxonomy (GTDB): domain Bacteria; phylum Gemmatimonadota; class Gemmatimonadetes; order Gemmatimonadales; family Gemmatimonadaceae; genus AG2. Next base: position 10,253 of record DATBBP010000254.1, on the reverse strand, counting down.
CATAGGTGCGATCGCAAAGTGGCCGCCGCGCTCGACGTCCAGCACCCGCGCGAACACCGTCGGCGAATCGAACTCCGGAAGACAGAGAAAATCCAGCGTGCCGTCGCTCGCGACGAGCGCCGCCGTCTGAAGATCGCCGATCACTCCATGATCCGCGATCGCGGCGGACTCGTTGTGAGCCGACGGCACGTCCCTCCGTTAGAATGCGAGTTGCAAAGTTGCGAACACGTTTCGCGGCGGCAGCACATAATAATATGGGGTGTTGCCGCTTCCATAGCCGCTTCCATAGCGCTTCGAGTCCGTGAGATTGTTCCCGCGCACCTCGAGTGCGTAGCGGCTCTTGAAGTGCAACGCCACGGAAGCGTCGACCACGTACGCAGCCGGCAAAATAAGGTTCGGGTTCCCTGTGTTGTCGAGCTGCGATTGGCCGGTGTAGCGTCCCTCGGCCCAGAGAGTGAGCGCTCGCGCGGCGCTCCATTCGATGCGTTGCGCCGTCACGATCGTTGGCGTGAGCAGGGGCTCGACATCATGAAACGATTCGCCGGAGGAGTCATCGGTGTAATCGGCGATGCGCGCGCGCATGAGCGTCGCGTTTACCGAGGCCTTGAGGGTTGGCATGAGGCGATAGCTCGCGTCGAGCTCGATCCCGCGTCGATAGCTCGCGTGCACGTTCTTTCGCAGCGGTAAGCCCTGATAACTCAGCGCCCCGATCGGCTCGATCTCGTTACGGAAGTCCATCGAGAACAGGTTTGCCTGAAGATGCAGCACATCCGTCGATACCGTCACTCCGGTCTCGATGTCATGCACCGTTTCCGGCTTCACTCTCGAAAAGTCACCGACGAACACGACATTCGACGTGTCGAGATTGTCGAACCCGGCGAACATGTCGAGTCGCGCGGGCTCGCGACTTGTCGCGCCATACGAAGCGTACGCCGAGAGGCTCGACGTTAGGCGATACGTGAGCCCGGCGTGCGGATTCAAAAACGTCCAGGAGATCGACCGCTCGGGGAGGTCTGCATGAATGTCGGGGACATATCGAAACTGTGCCTGGCGCGCTTGCAGGTCTCCGAACAGTGTCGCCCGACCAACATCGTACGACACCTTGGCGAAGCCGCTCGCGTCATCCTTGTGCCCAGTATTGAAATACACGTCATTGACGAGATCGGGCCGAACGAACGCATAGTGGTCGCGCGCATAACGATTCGCATTGATGCCGGCGTTCACACGCAGTCGGTCGCGCTGCCACGTCCACGCGCTGGTCAGTCCATACCACACAAAATCGAGATGGTAATTCCACAGATCGGGGTCGATCGCGACATCGTAGTTCCCCGTTGACGAGATCCGATACAGTGTCGTCGAGAGCGAGGCGTCGCCGAAGAGCCGCGTATACGCGGCGGACACGATCTGCTCGCCGAATCGATCCAGCTCGTCGGGCTGCAGGGGGTTTATCCGGCGATCGTGGGTGAGATCCGTATCGGGTACGGCGAGATAGCTCAGGGTGTCACGGAGCAATCCCGCAGTCGCCATCACCTTCACCACATCGTGCGTGCCGAAGTAGCCTGCGCTCACGAGCCCGGAGCGACCGAGCACTCCGGAGTGATAGCGATAACCGTTCGACTGCAGGTCGGTGAGTCGGCCATAGAACGCGAGACCATTGCTCAGGAGGCCCGAGCGATATTCAGCCTCACCGCGCTTCGATCCGAACGACCCGCCTTCGAGCTGGAGCTCCGCTTCAGGCGCGCTCGCCAACGGAGCCGTTTCGAAGTTCATCGAGCCGGCGAACGACGCCGTCCCCGCGCTGCTCGTTCCGACGCCGCGCTGGATCTGCACGGACTCGAGGCTGCTCGCGAGATCAGGAAAATCGGCGAAGTAAAGTACCTGATCCTCGGGATCGTTCAACGGAATTCCGTCGATCGTTAGGTTGATTCGCGACTGATCGATGCCGCGCAGACGCGTATAACTGTAGCCCCAGTAATTCCCCGTCTCTGCGTACGACGTGATCGACGGCGTACCCTGGAGCAGCAGCGGCACCTCCTGGCCGAACGACCGCTGCTCGATTTCCTCGCGCGTCAGCGTGCGCTGCGAGACTGGAGTCCCTTCATCTGCCGACCCGCCGCGGATCGCCGTCACGGTGACGCGCTCGAGCGCTCGCGGTGACGATGCGAGCGCGACGTCGATGGTGGCCGACGAGACGACGAGCTCTCTCGTTGCGTACCCCACGCGCAGCAGGCGTAGTCGTGCTGGAAGACTAACGTCGATGGCGAACTGTCCAGCGCTGTCACTCAGCGTTTGGCGGCGAGACGCAACATCCATTACGACGACGCTCGCCACCGGAGCGCGGGTAGTGGAATCGTGGACGGCGCCGATGATTCGCAGCGGCTGTTGTTGGAGAGCTGCCGAAATGAGGGACAGGAAGAGAAGCGGCGCGGTCATCGACGTGTCCTCGGCGTGACACGTCGCCCGCGGGCGCCCGCGTGGCGGGCGATCGAACGATGCGACATTTGTTTTGACTCCCTACGCCGGTGCGAACCGGATCAGGTTCAACGGGACTCTCTCAGCCGGCTCCCTCTGTGGCGTCGGCACCCCGGTCATCGGGAGAATCTAACTGCGCGAACGCGGGATAGCGCAACTGCAGGCCGCGCCTGTCGCGCTGCTCACGGTTTACCGGGCCTCGGCCTAACGATTGGCCGACGGCTTGCGCGGCTCATGGGTGGTGACATTACGGTCTGAAGCACGCCGGGCGATGGATCGGTGTTCACGCTGTGGCTCCCGGCCGGCGCTGCTCAGACCTAACACCCCCCGCTGGAGTGGCCCGCGACTACTTCCGACGCGCCTCGACTTCGAGGGTTGGCGGATGTCGGTGAGCTCGTGCTGCGCGAGATCGAAACGATCCTCGAGGCCGTGATCGTGAGAGTTCGCGACAACCAGCTCGTAGCGGGCGCCAAAGCGCTCAAATTTTCGCAGCTCGTCGATCACCATCCGAGCTTCCTGGCAGACCTCGCTGGAATGCTGATCGCCGTCGAGGAAGCTGAGGGTCAGCCCTCGAACCTCATCGCCGACGGAACCGAGATCCAGCGGCTCATCGCCGAGCGACACGGAGCGCAACGCGCGCGGTTAGGCTGGAGCGCCGAAAATCTTCGCGGCGAGTATACCCTAGTCCGCGACGAGATCGCGCGCGTCATTCGACGACGGGCCCGAGCGATTTCCGACACTGCAATCGACGAAGGTCTCGTCATCCTCGACCGTATGCTCGAGCAAGCACAGGAGTCGAGCATTCGCGGGCTGCTGCGCGCCGCGCCTCCGAGAAGGAGAACGTGTCAGTAGCGACCTCGACGGCCTCGACTGTCTCGTCTTCTCGTCCATAACAGCGGACGGACTGCGGCGCAGTTCGCCTGAGGACTTTCCCTATCCTCGCGGCAGAGAAAGATCTGCGTTTCCGCGCACTCAGCAATTAGGTTGGCATACCGCCTGCCCATAGGCGGGCGGACACTTGAGGGGGAAAGCAATGAGACCAAAGGCTATCATCATTCTCGCAGCGCTCGTCGCAGCGGCCGCGGGATGTCATAAGGACAGCAAGAACGACGCGCTTCAGAATGATCTGAACCTCGCGAATCAAGCGAATTCCGCGCGATCTCTGGACAGCATTTCGGCGGTCGAGCGCGGGTATGCAGCGCCCAATGCGACGCCGCGTAGCACGACTGGGACGTACTCGCGATCGACCACCCATCACTCGACGTCGTCCAGCGGCTCGGTGGGGACCGCTCCCGCTCCGTCCCGCACCGTGACCCAGAAGAACACGAATCGTGACGCAGCGATCGGCGCCGCGGCCGGCGCGATCATCGGCGCCACCACGAGTCGCAATAAGGTGAAGGGCGGTATCATTGGCGCGGCGGCCGGCGGAATACTCGGCGGCGTCATTGGCAACAACGTCGACGTGAAGAAGAAGAAGGTGCCGTAAGGGTGGGGTGATTGGTCTTTTCAACTGCCAGCCAGCAGCCAGCGGCAACCACCGTAACCGACAGTAAAACGGGTACTTTCCTCTTTTCTTATGGTCGATTAGCTTGGGGCGAGCGAAAAACGCGCGTAAAGCCGCGCGCTACCAGAGGGTGCACGAGGGACCTGGAGACATCCGCTCAGGTCCCTCGTCATGTATCTGTCGCTGCCCGCGCGGGGGTCGCCGCGAGTAGGTCATTTCGTCGGGTAGGTACGGCGCGTCCGGACTCCGACATCACCGCAACATGTTACAAGGGAGTAGGGCGCAAATGCGTACCACCGGCGTTGTAAAGTGGTTCAACGACGCGAAGGGCTTCGGATTCATCACTCCGGAGAATGGACAGAAGGATTGTTTCGTGCATCACTCGGCAATTCAGGGAAAGGGGTTTAAGACGCTCGCCGAGGGCGAGCGCGTTGAGTTCGATATCGTACAGGGCGCCAAGGGCCCGGCGGCAGAGAACGTCGTCAAGATCGGCCGCTGACGAACGGAACGAGGTGCACTCGAAGCAAGCACCACGTCTGGGCCTCGGGGCCGCCCGACCCCTCGGGTGGCCCCGAGGCATTTTCCGGATCGACACATCTCGTGTCGTCCGCAGCTGAGGAGAGGAGTAAATGATTGAGATCAAAATCGAAGAAGGTGACCGTCTGGATTGGGCGCTCAAGGTCTTCAAGCGTCGCATCGCTAAGTCTGGGATCCTGAAGGATCTCCGGAAGAAGCGGCACTATGTGAAGCCGAGCGAGGCCAGGCAGCTCAAGGCCGCTGCCGCGCGCCGGCGTCAGCGTAGTGCAGCGCGCGAGCGCTGAGTCCCGGCGCTGAACCGCGAGTCGAGGCGACATGGCCAAGGAAGAGCCGATACAACTCGAGGGACAAGTCACCGAGGTACTGCCGAATGCCACATTTCGCGTGTTGCTGACCAACGGTCATACCGTTCTCGCCACCCTCGGCGGCAACATGCGGCGCTTCCGAATTCGCGTGCTTCAGGGTGATCGCGTCACCATCGAGGTCTCGCCGTACGACCTCAGTCGCGGACGCATCATTTTCAGACACAAGACGTAACACGTCCGACCACGGGCGTGCGTATAGGGGCTAGGAACCAGGGGCCGGCGAAGTCCCTCGTTGCCTGGCCCCTGCCTTTACCCTCCCCCCTCCGCCTGTGCCACTTTCCCGCCTAACGGCACTCGTCGCCGTGGCGCTGCTTGCCCAGCGCCTCCGTGCGCAGGACACGACCTCGACTCCTAGGCGCCCCTCCAACGATTCGGCGCCGCAAGCGCCGGCGGTTCAGATCAATGGGCTGCTGCAGGTTTGGTATCTCGACGGACATACCGTCACCAACCCGCACGACACTTATCGAATTCGCCGCGCGGACATCAAGTTGAGTGGCGTGATCTCGTCTCGCGTTCGGTGGCATATCTCCCTCGACGGGGCGAAGGTGTTCAACCTGAACAAAACGACCACGTCTTCGAGTGCCGACTCGTCGACCCTCAAGGATGTCAGCGTCGATCAGCGGTCGCGCATCCTCCAGGAAGCGTCGATCGCCGTGAACGTCCTTCCGGACCTTCGTGTGGACGTCGGACAACAGATCATTCCACTTTCATACGAGGGAGTCACCGCAGCGTCGCAGATCGAGACCATCGAACGAACGATGTTCATCGCCGAGCGTGCGCGCGGCGGCGGCATCAGCGACGTTCGCGACATCGGTGCCGAGGGGCGCGGTAGTCTCGTCAACGGGTTCGTCGATTATCAGATCGGGGTGTTCAATGAATTCGGCGACAGCCAGAACAGCACGGATCAGAACGATCAGAAGGCGACCATAGGTCGGGTCGCCATTCACGTGCCCTTCCTGTCAGCGTTAGAGCTCGGCGCGTCCGGCGGCACCGAAGGTGGTTCGACCCAACAGCGCCACGAGCGCGCCGGCGGTGAAGCACAGTTTCGGAATAATTGGCTCACGCTTCGCTCGGAGGTGATGGGCGCGCGAGATGCTAGCGTTCGCCGCCTCGGCTATTACGGTCTCGGTGCGATCCGGCCGAGGTCAGACGTCGAGCTCGTCGGGCGATGGGACTACTGGGATCCCGATCTGCATAACGAGACCGGCCCGGCCGACGCGGCCGAGCGCGAGATCGTCGGCGGAGCGAGCTACTTCATCGAAAGCGGCGCCACGCGGCTTGCGGCCAACGTCGTCCGCTCCACCTTTCCCAGCGGAAAGGTGCCCGCGAGCACGATGTTACTGCTTGGCCTACAAGTGGTCTGGTGATCGAATGCAGCTTCGTATCGAGAATCTGTCGAAGACCTATCCGAACGGTACCCGCGCGCTGGATGACGTCACGCTCTCTATCGCGCCCGGCATGTTCGGCCTGCTCGGGCCTAACGGCGCCGGCAAGTCAACGCTCATGCGCATCGTGGCGACGCTGCAGGAGCCCGATATGGGACGCGTCCATCTTGGCGACATCGACGTGCTGCGCGACAAGGAAGCGGTTCGCCGCACACTTGGCTATCTGCCGCAGGAGTTTGGCGTCTATCCAAAGGTTACCGCCGAGGATCTGCTCGATCATTTTGCTGTGCTGAAGGGAATCACCGATCGCGCCGAGCGCCGCCGTCTCGTGACAGCGTTGCTGGAGCAGACGAATTTGCAGGCCGATCGAGCAAAACAACTCGGCGGTTTTTCTGGGGGTATGCGACAGCGTTTTGGCATCGCGGTCGCACTGCTCGGCAAGCCGCGCCTCATCATCGTCGACGAGCCCACTGCCGGACTCGATCCGGAAGAACGTGTCCGCTTCCTGAACCTGCTTTCCGAGCTTGGACAGAATAGCATCGTCATTCTCTCGACACATATCGTCGACGACGTGAGCGAGCTGTGCTCGCGCGTTGCGATCATCGATCGCGGCCGCATTCGCCTCGAGGACGATCCGCAGGTCGCCGTCGCGCGGCTGCATGGCCGGATCTGGCGACGTGTCGTGACGCGCGACGATCTCGCGAAGCATCAGGAGCGATTCGCGGTCCTCTCCACGAAGCTCCTCGCGGGCCGCACCGTCGTTCGTGTGCTCGCCGATGCGCGCCCGGAAGCCGGCTACGAGCCCGCGGAGCCGGGTTTAGAAGATGTGTATTTCGCCGCGATGCGTAGCGCGCACGCGCCCGAAACGAAGCCCTTCGCCGCCGACGCGCCGGCTGCCGCACCCGCTTTCGGAGTACGCGCGGGAGGGGAGTGATGGTCCAATTCCTGGCCGTCCTTCAGTGGGAGGTCGCGTACTACCTGCGTCGCATCTCGACGTGGGTCTACTTCGGCATCTATGCGCTGATTGGCTTCCTCTTCATGCTGCTGAGCGGTGGCGCATTCAAGGAGGCGTCGGCGGTTTTTGGCGGGGGCGGAAAGGTCCTCGCGAACGCGCCCTACGCCATCGCGGCACTCCTGCCCACCATCGCGCTCTGCGGCATGTCGATCGTGGCCGCGGTGGCGGGCAACGCGATTTATCGCGATTACGACGCGCGGATGGAATCCCTCGTCTACAGCACACCGATCTCCAAACGCGCCTTTCTCGGCGGGCGGTTCATCGGCACGCTCGCGATCAACGGCGTCATTTTGCTGGGCATCGTCGTCGGACTGATCCTGGCCTCGAAGTCGCCGTGGGTGAAGCCCGACAAGTTCGGTGCGTTCGATCTCTGGGCGTACCTCTCGCCGTACCTGACGCTTATTCTGCCAAACCTGTTGTTCACGGCGGCGATCTTCTTCGCCCTGCCCGCCATCACGCGGCAGATGGTGCCTAACTACGTCGGCGGCGTTTTACTGTTGCTCGGCTATCTGATGGGCGGCTCGCTCCTCAACGATCTCACGGACAAGCACACCGGGGCGCTGCTCGATCCCTTCGGACTGCGCGCGATGCAGGTGCTCACGCAATACTGGTCGATCGCGGACAAGAATGCGCGCTACGTGCCGCTCTCGGGCGTGCTGGCATCGAATCGGCTGATCTGGATTGCCGTCGGCCTCGCGGTGTTCGCGCTCGCGTACGCGCGATTTCGCTTCTCGTATGCGGCATCTGATCCCAAGGGTCAGATCGATCCGGCGGCAACGCCCGAAACCGAGACCGCGCCACCGATACCGGAGCCCGTTCGAACAGTCGAGCTGCCGGCTGCGCTCCAACATTTCGATGGGCGTGCTCGCCTCGAGCAGTACTGGTCCCTAACGACACGCTCCTTCTGGCGGATTGTACGGAACGCCTACTTCTACGCCATTGTCGGAGCGGGCATTCTCTATATCATCTTCGTCGCCCAACAGGTCGGCAAGCTCTTTGGTACGGTGACCTGGCCGGTGACGTATCAGATGATCGAGATCTTGAATGGCCAGTTCGGTTTGTTCATGCTCGTCATCATCGCGTTCTACTCCGGAGAGCTCGTGTGGGCGGAGAGGGACGTGAAAATGGGTCAAATCACGGACGCGACGCCGCTGCCTAACGTCACTGCGCTTCTCGCCAAGCTGACGGCGCTCATCGCGGTGCTCGCGTTGCTCCTCGGCGTGGTCATGCTGACGGGCATCGCAACACAGGCGGCGAAGGGATACTCACGGTTCGAGATCGGCCTGTACCTCCAGGCCCTCTTTGGCTTTCGACTGATCGACCTGGTGCTGCTCGCTGTGCTCGCGATGACGATCCACGTGATCGTGGACCACAAGTACGTCGGGCACCTGCTCATTTTCGTCGTCTTCATCGGACTGCCGTTGATGCCCGGCACGCTGGGCCTCGAGCGCAATCTGTACCAGTATGGCGGTGACGGCGGATTGCAGTACTCGGACATGAACCGGTGGGGACCGTTCGCCCATCCGTTCATCTATTGGAAGTTGTACTGGTGCGCCTTCGCGATCCTGCTCGCGGTGCTCACCAACCTGCTCTGGGTGCGCGGCGAGGAGACTCATGCTCGCTGGCGTGCGCAACTGGCGCGTATTCGCTTCGGTCGCTCGGCTCGCGGCGTCAGTGCGTTTGCCGGATTGGCCTTCGTTGGTCTTGGGGGTTTCCTGTTTTACAACACGGACATCCTGAACCGGTTCACCACGAGCAATCAGCGTCGTCATCAACGCGCGGAGTACGAAAGGCTCTACAAGCGCTACGAGCGCGCGCCGCAGCCGCGCATCACGGCAGTGCAGATTCGAGTGGACCTCGTACCGGAGCGCGGGGACATGCGTGCGCGCGGCCACTACGTCCTCCGCAACAAGACACGCGTCGCGATCGATACGATCCAACTCCGCCTCGATCGCGATCTGAAGGTCAGCACGCTTGCGTTCGATCGACCCGCGCGCGTCGTTCTCGCCGACAGTGCGCACGAATACTACTTACAGAAGCTCGACACGCCACTCGCGCCTGGCGATTCACTGATTCTCAACTTCGATCTCGCGCGGCGCACGCGCGGCTTCGCGAACAGCGTCGACAACACCGATCTCGCGTCGAATGGCACGTTCATCGAGAACGGTGCTTTCATGCCAGGCATCGGTTACGAGCCGCGCGTCGAGCTCTCCGACGACGACGATCGCAAGAAGGAGAAGCTCGCGCCGGTGCCCCGCATGAAGCCGCCGACGGACTCCTTCGCGCGCGCGAACAACTACATCAGTCACGACTCCGACTGGCTCGATTACGATGCGACGGTCAGCACGGCCCCCGATCAGATCGCGATCACGTCGGGCTATCTGCAGCGTGAGTGGACGGAAAACGGCCGCCGCTATTTCCACTACAAGATGGATTCGCCAATCCTGAACCTTTGGGCATTCCAGTCGGCTCGGTACGCGACGGCCAAGGATATGTGGAAGGCGCCTGACGGACGCACCGTCGACATCGCCGTCTACTATCATCCGACACACACTTGGAACGTGCCGCGGATGATCGACGCCGTGAAGAAGTCCCTCGATTATTACACGGAGAACTTCGGGCCGTACCAACATCATCAAGTGCGGATCGTCGAGTTCCCACGTTACGCGACGTTCGCGCAATCCCTTCCGAACACGATTCCCTACTCGGAAGCGATCGGCTTCATTGCCAGAGTCGACGAGCCCGACGACATCGACTATCCGTTCTACGTCACCGCGCACGAGGTCGCGCACCAATGGTGGGCGCACCAGGTCATTGGCGCTGATGCGCAAGGGTCAACGATGCTGTCGGAGACGCTCGCGCAGTACTCGGCGCTGATGGTCATGGAAAAGGAGTTCGGTGCCGCGGCGATGCGTCGCTTCCTCGGCTACGAGCTCGATAGGTACCTCATCGGACGCAGCACGGAGCGAAAGCGC
>DATBBP010000253.1:0-3296 GCA_036270935.1 Gemmatimonadaceae bacterium | reverse complement strand
AGGGGGACCGGCCTACATCAAGGCGTTACGCGGGCCCTTCCCGGACCTGCCACTCGTGCCGACCGGTGGCGTCGATCTCGACAACGTCGCCGACTTCATGCGCGCGGGCGCGACCGCTGTCGGCGTCGGATCGGAGCTCGTGTCCCGTGACGCGCTCGCGCGCGGAGACTACGACGAAATTGGCCGCCGCGCCGAGCAGTTCGTACGAGCCGTTGCGAACGTCAAACGCGCTGGGGCCAAGCCGTGTTTCTGACCTTCCGCTGGTTCGGCACCGACGATCCGGTCACGTTAGACCACATCCGTCAGATTCCTGGCGTGAAGGGCATCGTCAGCGCCCTCTCCGACGTGGCCGTGGGCGACACGTGGCATCGCGATCGAGTCGAGCGCCTTGCAACCGATGTGCACGACGCCGGACTCGAGCTCTCCGTGATCGAGAGCGTACCCGTGCACGAGGACATCAAGCTCGGACGGCCGACTCGCGATCGGTTGATCGACAATTACGCCGAGAGCATACGCAGCATCGGTGCGACAGGCGTACGTGTGCTCTGCTACAACTTCATGCCCGTCTTCGACTGGATGCGCACCGATCTCGCGATGCCACTCCCCGACGGCTCGACGACGCTCGCCTTCGACGACGCTGCTCTCGCACGCATCGATCTGTCGAAGGGCACCGGCGACCTGCCAGGCTGGGCGCATGCCTACACGCGCGACGAGCTCGCCGCGCTCCTCGCTGCCTATCGAGGTGTAACGAACGAGCAGATGTGGGAGCATCTCTCCTACTTCCTCGAGCGCGTCGTGCCAGTCGCCGAAGAAGCCGGCGTCGTCATGTCGCTCCATCCCGACGATCCACCGTGGCCGATTCTCGGCTTGCCACGCATCATCACCGATTGTGCGGCGCTGGAGCGTGTGCTCTCGCTCGTCGATGCACCCGCGAATGGCCTGACATTCTGCACCGGGTCGCTCGGCAGCCGTCCCGACAACGACGTCGTCGCGATGGCCCGTCGATTCGCGAAGGCTGGCCGGATTCACTTCGCCCATTGCCGTAACGTGCGCCTAACGGGCGAGCATCGCTTCCACGAAGTCCCGCATCCGTCAGCGTTCGGGAACGTGGACATGCGCGGCGTGCTCGCGGCGCTCCGCGATGGCGGCTTCACCGGCCCGATGCGCTCCGACCACGGGCGCATGATTTGGGACGAGCGGGGCCGAGCCGGCTACGGGCTGCACGATCGCGCCCTTGGCGCCATCTACCTGTTCGGCCTGTGGGAAGGGCTCGCGGGCGCGCGTTGAGCGAACGTCGATTCGGGTACCGATGGACGATCCTCGCGCTGCTTTTCGCCGCGACGACGATCAACTACGTCGACCGACAGATCCTCGGCATTCTCGCGCCGACAATCAGCCGCGCGTTGCACTGGAGCGAAACGGACTACGGCGACGTCGTCTCCTGGTTCACCCTCACGTATTCGTTAGGCTTTCTCATCGCGGGCCGATGGCTCGACAAGGTTGGCGTGAAGCGCGGCCTCGGCGCCGCCGTCGTCGTGTGGTCGCTCGCTTCGATGGCGCACGCGCTCGCGCGCACCGCCGCCGGATTCTCGATCGCACGCGCCGCGCTGGGAGTCGGCGAGTCGGCAATATTTCCCGGCTCGCTCAAGTGCGTCGCCGAGTGGTTTCCGAAACGCGAACGCGCGCTGGCGGCAGGATTGTTCAACGCGGGTACGAATACCGGAGCGATTGTCGCGCCACTGATCGTCCCGCCGCTCGCGCTGTATTGGGGTTGGCAGTGGGCGTTCATCGTCACCGGCGCGCTTGGCTTCCTTTGGCTCCTGCTTTGGATTCCGCTGTACGCTAGTCCGGATGCCTCACCCCATGTCACTCAAGATGAGCGTTCGCTCATTCGCAGCGATCCGCCGGACGCGCCGATGCCGTCGCAATCCTGGACGCGACTGCTCGGCTACCGGCAGACCTGGGCGTTCGCGGTTGGCAAGTTTCTCGCCGATCCCGTCTGGTTTTTCTATCTGTTCTGGCTGCCCAAGTTTCTCGACACGAAGTTCGGCATCAAACTGTCGGGAATTGCGCTTCCACTCATCGCAGTGTACGTCACGGCCGACGTGGGCTCCATCGGTGGCGGCTGGCTGTCGAGCTGGTTCATCAAGCGGGGCTGGTCGGTGAATCGTGCGCGGAAGACGGCCATGCTCTCGACGGCACTCCTCATTCTGCCAACGATGCTTGCCGGCAAAGCGAACAGTGCTTGGCTCGCGATTGGCATCGTGGCGGTCGCCGCCGCCGCGCATCAGGCGTGGTCGGCGAATGTCCTTACGCTCCCGAGCGACATGTTTCCCCGTTCTGCTGTTGGGTCAGTCGTCGGTATTGGCGCCTTCGCGGGCGCGGCAGTCAGCTGGATGTTTCAGCGTGGCATCGGGCGTGTACTCGACGCGAATGGTGGGAATTACACGCCCATATTCGCCGTGTGCGGCAGCGCGTATCTCGTTGCATGGATACTCATCCAACTCTTGTCGCCAAAACTGGAGCCGGTCGTGTGATCCATCCCGATCGCTGCTTCGACGTGGATCCAACAGTCCGGCGCGCCGCGCGCGAGCTCTACGAATCGACGCGTTCGCTGCCGATCGTGTCGCCCCACGGTCACGTCGAGGCGCGCATCCTCGCGACCAACGAGGCGTTCGAGAATCCAACGGCGCTGCTCGTCACACCTGATCACTACGTGCTGCGCATGCTCTATGCGCGTGGCGTTTCGCTGGAATCGTTGGGCGTCCCACGACGCGATGGAGCGCCGGTGCAGAGCGACCCGCGCGCGATCTGGCGTCTCTTCGCGCAGCATTTCTCGGTGTTTCGAGCGACACCCTCCGGTATGTGGCTCGACCATGAGCTGCACGACTTATTTGGCGTGCGTGTCCGCCTCGCCGAGGACAACGCCGACGGCGTGTACGACGCGATCGCCGAGAAACTCGCGTCGCCGGAGTTCCGTCCGCGCGCGCTCTTCGAGCGCTTCGACATCGAGGTGCTTGCGACGACCGACTTGGCGAGCGACACGCTCGAGCATCACACGGCGCTGAAGCGCTCAGGGTGGAAGGGCCGCGTCATTCCCACGTTTCGGCCGGATAGCATTTTTCGGCTCACTGCTCCGGGTTGGCGCCAAGCGGTCAACGCGCTCGCGACGACGATCGGCGCCCCGATCGGCGACTATGACGCGCTGGTCGATGCGCTCGCCGAGCGCCGCACGTTTTTCAAATGGATGGGTGCGACCGCGAGCGATCACGGTGTTGTCGAGCCGTACACGACCA
>DATBBP010000252.1:0-3416 GCA_036270935.1 Gemmatimonadaceae bacterium | reverse complement strand
CGAATCACACAGCGAGTTGCGCAAATGACACAGCGAGTTGCGCAAATGACACAGCGAGTCGCGCAAATGAAACAGCGAGTCGCCCGAATCAGACAGCGAGTCGCGCAAATCGCGGGTGAGGCGTCGATGTGGCGACGTGAGCGCTCGCGCTTCTGACGCGAGCTGATTCGGCGACGACCTGAGTCGACCGATCTGCCACGTGTGCTGCCGCCGACGCGATCGAGTGCGCCGCTTCCAGCACGTGAGGCGTCGTGAACGGCTGCTCAGGGCACGCGCTCGGGATCGCAGCTGGTGCGAAGCCGATGTGAGGCGCGGGAAATGGCAGGCGAGGCGCGCCATGCGCCACGTGAGGGAACGCACACGCCGGTGAAGGCCCGGCTTCCGTAATGTGTTGCGCGCCGAATGCCACCTGAGCGCGCGCTGCTGTCATCGCAGCTCGCGCGAACGCCACCGCAGGTGGAGCGAACACGATCGCAGGTGGCGCGAACGCCATTGCAGGTGGCGCGAACGCCATTGCAGGTGGCGTGAACGCCATCGCAGGCCGCGCGCAAGACATCGCTGCTGGCGATAACGCGACCTGAGTGAACCAACACGACACGTGTGGTGTGATGCACGCCATCGCAGCACCTCCGTCCGCCTGCTGAGCGCCGTCGAAAGTCATCGCAGGTCCGGCACCTCGCACGTGAGGCAGTGCAACTCGAACGTGAGGCGGCCCGAACGCGAGGTGAGCGCTGCAGAACGCTACGTTAGGCGGGTCGAACGCGATCGAACCGAAGAGACGCCGGAGATAGCGTCGCGAGGCTGGCTAACGTTTGGCGCCGCCGAGGCCAGTGTGTAGTCCGGTGCGAACGCGGCCGGGTCGAACGCGTCGGCGCCGAAAAGGGACGCCGCGCGATGGCCCCAAAGGCGACGGAGTGAAGGCGCTGACGGCAGCTGCTTTGCTCGCGTCCGCCTGCTTCGCGCCAGGATCATCCTGAGCGTCACATCTTGACAGTCAAGATGGGAGACTGGTATCCTCCCTTCGTTATCGACGAACGGAGTGGTTCGTGGCCGAGCAAAGTACAGACGTCATTCAGGGCACGCTGGACATGCTCATCCTGAAGACGCTGAGCCTCCAGCCAATGCACGGATTCGGGATCGCGCGCCGCGTCGAGCAGATTTCGCGCGGCGTCTTCAAGGTCAATCCGGGTTCGCTGCTCGTCGCGCTTCAGCGGCTGGAGCGAGCAGGTTGGCTGGACGCCGAGTGGCGTCAGACCGAGAACGCGCGGCGAGCGAAGTTCTACGAGCTCACCGCGGCGGGCCGGAGGCAGCTCGACTTCGAGACGGCGGAGTGGACGCGGCGTGCTGCCGCCGTGGCGCGGCTCCTCAGGGCCGAGGCGTAGCGCAATGTCACTCTGGCGGCAGATCACGCGCGGCCTGCGCGTCCTCACGCATCGCGCGGACGCGGACCGCGAGGTCGCCGACGAAATACAGCATTACGTAGACCTAACGACGGCGGATCATATCGCGCGCGGGTTGTCGCCGGCCGCCGCCCGTCGCACCGCGCAATTGGAGGTCGGCAACATGACGGTCGTTCGCGAGCAGGTGAGCTCCTACGGTTGGGAGAATTTCGTGTGGACGCTCGTTGCCGATCTCCGGTTTGCCGGTCGACGATTGCGTTCCAACCCCGGCTTCACGACGGTGAGCGTACTCACGCTCGCGTTAGGAATCGGCGCGACGACGGCGATCTTCAGCGCCGTGAATCCGATCTTGCTCGCCTCGTTACCCTATCCGCACGCCGAGCGCCTGGTGATGATCGCCGATCGCGGTGCCGATGGCTCGGCGCGCGACGCGACATTCGGCACCTATGGCGAGCTGCAGGCGCGCAACCGGTCGTTCCAGACGATTGCTGCGGTCGATCGTTGGCAGCCGTCGCTCACGGGCACCAATGAGCCGGAGCGCCTGCAAGGGCAGCGCGTGAGCGCGAGCTACTTTCATACGCTCGGCGTCACTCCCTTCGTCGGCCGCGACTTCGAAAACCAGGACGACCAAGTCGGCGGACCGCGCGTCGTGGTCTTGAGCAGCCGGCTGCTGCAGCGGCGCTTTGGTGGCGATCGCTCGATAGTCGGCCGACGGATCATGCTCGACGATAATGAGTATCTCGTCATCGGCGTCATGCCGGCACGTTTCGCGAACGTAATTTCCGCGACAGCGGACGTCTGGTCGCCGCTGCAGGAGCGGACGCAGGCAGATTTCAATTCGAGGGAATGGGGACACCACTATCAGATCGTCGGGCGTCTCAATCCGGGCGTGAGCCCCGACCGCGCGCGCAGCGAGCTTGCGATGATTGGCCGCACGCCGCTGCCGGAGTTTCCGCGGCCAGTGTGGGCGGACATGAAGGACGGAATGCTCGTGCGTCCGCTGCAAGATGCAATCGCGGCCGACGCAAAGCCCATGCTCTTCGCGATCTGCGGCGCCGTGCTCGTGCTGCTTGCGATCGTCTGCGTCAACGTTACGAACTTGCTCGTCGGTCGCGGTGCGCAGCGGCGAGGTGAGTTCGCGATGCGCATCGCTCTCGGCGCCGGCCGCGGCCGGCTCGTGCGGCAGGTGTTGACCGAAACCGTTGTGCTTGCGCTCGTTGGCGGCGTGCTGGGACTCGAGGTCGCGCAGGTGGGCGTCCAGGGCTTGATCGCGCTCAGCCCACCGGGCTTGCCGCGGGTCGACGCCATGGGGCTCAACGGGCCCGTCTTCGTCTTCGCGATCGCGGTGACGACACTCATCGGCCTAACGATGGGCCTCGTTCCAGCCGTTGCCGCCACGCGCTCAGGGCTGCACGAAGGCTTGCAGCAAGGCTCTCGGCGAATGGCGGGAGGACGCCGCGTCGTGCGAAGCGCGCTCGTCGTCGCCGAAGTTGCGCTTGCGCTCGTTCTCCTGGTGGGTGCTGGCTTGCTGATGCGGAGCTTGCAGCGGCTGTTCGCCGTGGCGCCCGGCTTCACAGCGCCGCACCTCCTGACGATGGAGATCATCGAGCCCGGTCGCGCGTATCACGCCGACAGCGCGCGAGCACGGTTCTATGAGCAAGCACTCGAGCTTGTGCGTCACGTCCCTGGTGTCACCGCTGCCGCGTTCACGAGTCAGCTGCCGCTGAGCGAAGATCTCGACGCGTATGGCTACGAATTCCAGTCGGCACCGAGCGTCAAACCGGGCGAAGACGGCAGCGCACTGCGCTACGTTGTAACGCCGGGATATTTGAGCACGATGGGAATACCGCTCGTCCGCGGGCGCTGGTTCGACGAGAGCGATGTACGTGGCGGGCCCGAGGCGATCGTCATCAGCGAGTCGTTCGCACGGCGACAATTCGGCGACCAGAACCCGATTGGCCAGCGCGTTCGCTTTGGTCCGGAAACGAACAGCGATCGGCCGTGGGACGTCGTCGT
>DATBBP010000251.1:0-3861 GCA_036270935.1 Gemmatimonadaceae bacterium | reverse complement strand
CCGCGCCGACCGCCGCTTTGCGGCTGCAGCGGATTCGCCGAAGCCGAGCTGGAGCTGCTGCTCGTGCTCGCGACGGTGGTCCCCGTAATCACCTGTTGTCCTGCCTGAACGGTGGTGCTGTCGCGCGGAATGATCTCGGTCGTTTGACCATCCGTGAGACCAGTCTTCACACGCGCAACCGCGAGTTTCCCGGTCTTGTCGAGATACCAGAGCATCCCCACGCTCGGCCGCGCACCGCCGCTGCCACCGCGCGCGCCGTTGGAACCGGATCTCTGACCGCCGTTGGCACCGCCGTTTGTCGGTGCGCCGTTCGCGCCGCCGTTGGCAACCGCGCCACCCGTCGCCGCACCGCTTGTCGCCGCGCCCTTGGCCGTTGTGCTGTTACCGCTCGCGCTTCTCGTTTTCAGTCCAGCTTCCGCCATCATCTCGGGCGTCGCCCGGAAGCGTAGCGCCGCGTTAGGTACGAGCAGGGCATTCGTCGCCGATCCCGTGAGGAACGACACCGTCGCCGTCATGCCGGGCAGTAACTTGCCATCGGTGTTCGACACCGAGATCACCGTCGTGTAGTTCACGACGTTGTCCTGCGTCGTCGACTGCAGGCGAACCTGCTGCACGGTCCCCGTGAACGAGCGGTTCGGATACGCCTGTACGCTGAACGTCACCGGCTGACCAACGGCGATCTGGCCGATGTCGCTCTCGTCCACGTTCGCGAGGATCTGCATCTGCGACAGATCGTTTGCGATCAGGAACAGCTCGGGAGCCGAGAGGCTCGCCGCGACCGTCTGACCGACGTCGACCGTGCGCGCCACGATCACGCCGTCAATCGGCGCGTAGATGTTCGTGTACGCGAGATTCTGCTTCGCCTTGTCGAGCGCGATCTGCGCCGACTTCAGATCGGCTTTGCCAACCTCATAGTTGGACTGTGCCGTTCCGAACTCGGTCGCTGTAATGACCTTCGAGTCGTAGAGCGTCTTCTCACGATCGTACTCTTGCTGAGCCATCGTGGATTGCGACTGCGCTTTCTCGACGCCGGCCTGTGCGTCCTGCACCGCCTGCTGTTGCAGCGTCGGGTCGATCCGCGCCAGCAACTGACCCTTCTTTACCTTCTGATTGAAGTCGGCGTAGAGCGCCGAGATCTGGCCGGACACCTGCGTGCCGACCTGTACTGTCGTCACGGCGCTGAGTGCGCCGGTCGCTGAGACCGTCGCTTGCAAATTGCCGCGCGTGACCGTCGCGAACCGATAAGGCGAAACTTGACTCGCATCGGCCCGGCGGTACATCGCGACGCTACTGGCAGCGAGCACGACGACGGCTGCTGCCGCTGCGATTCTCGATTTCTTCATAAGAGCCATCCTCTCGGTTCTGCGGCCTCAGCCGCTCACTGACGCGCGCTGGCTCTCACTCGAGAGACCTATCGCGTCGAGGATGATAATAATGCTTTCGGATGACCTAAATGCCCGGTTTGCAACGACTTGCACGCTGATGTCACGAACGGCACGCACGCGTCATGAGTGGTTTGGCGCCAGACGGCGGCCTCGCGTATGCTTCCACACGTCGAGGATGGCGAGGTGACGTGAACGCAACGAGCGAACTAGAATCGAATCAGAACACAGCGTCCGCTGAACCGTCCAGTTCGCCCTTCCGGCTGAGCCGGCGCGAGCTGGTTCTTATCGTGGCGTTCTGGACGTTCATGGCGGCGCTCACGTTCGCGAACCGCTTGCTCGACCCGCGGCAATTGGGTTTTCAGTTTACGAATGCGTCTGCGCCCATCACGCTCGCGTTTCTGTCGGCGTACTCGTGGGCGCTGCTGACGCCGCTCGTTTTCTGGTTGAGCACGCGGTTTCTCGCCGATCAGAGACATCGCGTGGTCGGAGCGTTCGTGCTCGTCGCGGTTGGATTCGCGATCGCGATCGCGTTAGGCATCATCGGCGACGAGGTGCGGAGTGCGCTCATGCCCTTCCCGCCGCGCCGGGGCCGCGGCGGACCGCCCGGCTTCATCTGGCTCCGACCGTGGTACCTGAACGACTTCATTATCTACCTCGGCGTGCTCGCGGCCGGACTCGCTCGTGCCTATTCACTCCGCTATCGACGTCAGCGTGAAGAATCGCTGCGTGTGGCGGCGCAACTGCGCGCTCAGCTCGCCGAGGCGCGGCTCGATGCGCTACGGATGCAGCTCGATCCGCACTTTCTCTTCAATACCTTGCACGCGATCTCATCGCTCGTGGAGCGCGATCCGCGCGGCGTCAGGCGCATGATCTCTCGTCTCAGCGAGCTGTTGCGGCATACTATTGAAGGGCCAAGCGATCAGGAGACGACGCTTCGACAGGAGCTCGACCTCCTCCGACGCTACCTGGAGATCATGGAAGTGCGGTTCCAGGGCCGCCTCGAGATCACCACCGACGTACAAGAGCGGGCGATGGATGCGCTCGTTCCCAATCTCATTCTTCAGCCCGTGGTCGAGAACGCGATCAAGCATGGCGTCGCCAAAGTCGAGGGCATTGGGCAGATCACACTGCGTGGTCGCATCGATGGAAGCCAACTCGTGCTCTGCGTCGAGAACAACGCGCCGCTGGGCGAGGTCGGCACAGGCAGCATCTCGGGAACAGGCGTCGGCGTGCGCAACACGCGCGCGCGGCTGTCGCATCTCTACGGCGACGAACAGAGCTTCGATCTGCGTGCTGGTGAAGGGCCGGTGACGATCGCGGAAATTCGCTTGCCATACCACACGCGCGCCGATCTGCGCACGTCGGCCGTGGTGTCGATTGCATGATTGCCAGTGCCTAACGCGCCAATCCGCGTGCTCGTCGTCGACGACGAGCTCCTCGCTCGGGAACGGATCATCGATCAGCTCGCGCACGAGGCGGGCGTCGAGGTCATCGGGACCGCCGACAATGGCGTCTCGGCAATCGAAGCGATCCGGAGTAAGTCGCCCGATTTGGTGTTCCTCGACGTGCAAATGCCTGGCAAGACCGGGCTCGATGTGGTGCGCGAGATTGGCGCCGAGAAGATGCCGGCAACGATCTTCGTGACAGCGTTCGATCAATACGCGCTTCGCGCGTTTGAGCTCGCCGCGCTCGATTACCTCGTGAAGCCGTTCGACGACGAGCGATTCGAGCAGGCTTTTCGCCGAGCGCGGCAGCTCATCGAGCTGCGCGAGATGGGCAAGCTCCGGGAGCAACTGCTTGCGGTGCTTCAACACGGCTCGCAGGAGCCCGCGGCCTCACGCGCGGCAGGCGATGCATCCGGCTACCTCGAGCGAATCGCGGTCGAGATGCGTGGCAAGGTGCGTGTCGTGCCGGTGGAGCAGATCGACTACATCACTGCCGATGGGCCGTACGCCGAGCTGCACACGGGGGAGAAGACGCATCTGATCCGCGAGACGATGAATACGTTGGAAGAGCGCCTCGATCCGCGGCAGTTCGTACGAATTCATCGCTCGGCCATCGTTAGGCTCCAGCTGGTCGAGACGCTGTTGCGTGGCGCCGGCGGTGACTACGAGGTGCAATTGAAGGGTGGGTTGCGAATCCCCGTATCGAGATCGCGTAGAGAGGAGTTGGAGCGGAGGCTGGGGGTAATGCCTTAGGCTCGCGTAAAGAGCGGAACCGCGTGAACAGCGGAGACCGCGTGAACAGCGGAGACCGCGTGAAGAGCGGAAACCGCGCGAACAGCGGCATGGCCTAACGCACCTCACAAGATACGATTCACGCCGCGCGCGAACGATTACGCATTTCGAGCGTCAAGGCGCGATAATGGCGCCATGGGAAAGACAAACGGCCTTCGCGCACTCGAAGTCGCTCAACGCATTCTCGATGAGGTGCTCGACGCGGCTGAGGAGTTTCCTCGGGAAGATTCAGCCAGGTT
>DATBBP010000250.1:0-2306 GCA_036270935.1 Gemmatimonadaceae bacterium | reverse complement strand
CCTCGTTGGCACCCAGGCGGTGCTCGTTGCCTGAGGTGGCGATGCCAGCGCGCAGCAGCGCGGCGTGTTTGTGCACGCCGTTCAGAATCGCGGCGAGGAAGGCGAGGAAGCGGATGTTCTGGTGTGGCGTCTGGCCAGGCTTGAGCAAGTTATAACCATCGAGCTCCGGATTCTCGGCCGCGACCGACATCGACCAGTTGCAGTGCTTGCGCGAGCCGTTGATTCCTGCAAACGGTTTCTCGTGCAACAGCGCCTGCAGATTGTGCCGCAGCGCCACGCGACGCAGCGTCGCCATCACGAGCTGGTTGTGATCGACGGCGACGTCGGTCTCCTCGAAGCGGGGCGCCATCTCGAACTGACTCGGCGCCACCTCGTTATGCCGTGTCACGATCGGAACGCCGAGCTTGTATAGCTCGTACTCGACCTCGGCGATGCACGCCTGGATGCGCTCGGGAATCCCACCGAAATAGTGATCCTCGAGCTGCTGGCCGCGCGGCGGTGGAGCGCCGACGAGCGTGCGACCCGCCATGACGAGATCAGGTCGAAGTGCAAAATGACCCCGATCAATGAGGAAATACTCCTGTTCGGGACCGAGCGTCGTATACACGCGATGCACGCCCTTGTCGCCGAGCAGCTCGAGGAGCCCGATCGCGCGATCACTCAGTGCGTCGGAGCTGCGGAGCAGGGGAGTGAGCTCGTCGAGTGCCTCACCGTTATAGCCGATAAAGACCGATGGAATGCAAAGCGTCTTCACGCCGGCCCATTCGGCGATGAATACCGGACTCGCCGGATTCCACGCGGTGTACCCGCGCGCTTCCCACGTTGCGCGAAGACCGCCAGATGGAAAGCTCGACGCATCGGGCTCGCTCTGAATCAGCTGCGAAGCGCTGAACGATTCCATCGGCTCGCCGTCGTCGAACGAAAGGAAGGCGTCGTGCTTCTCGGCGGTGAGACCCGTCTGGGGCTGGAACCAATGGGTGAAGTGCGTCGCGCCACGAGAGATGGCCCAATCCCGGATGACGCCGGCGACTTTTGGGGCGATCTCCACATCGAGCTTTTTCCCCTGTCGGATGGCAGCCACGAGCTTGGTGTAGACGTCGGGCGGTAGCTTGTCGCGCATCTGCCGCGCGCCAAGCGTGTTGATGCCGAAGTATTCAGAAACTCGAGTGCTGGTCATTGTCGTGCCGTTCTGGGATCCGCCGCTTGAGCCGTTCCCGTTCGCTCTTGGTGTGCGCGAGGAGATCTCGCGATTCACTTCCTGCCGATTGTTATAGGTCGTGACAGACATGTGCCGCAGGGCCTCTCAAAGAAGGGACGCGTTCCAGCCGAGAGGCAATGTATCGCCGTTTGTGCGAAATTCGCAAATCTGGCGTTGCAAATACACGGTTTGAAGTGAGTTGAGCGACTAAAGTGCCTTCACACGATGCTCGAGGTGCAGGATTTGTGTTGCGGACGCGCATCACGCGTCCCGCCGAATCCGCTCGATCGCGCCAAGGCGCCGCAGACTCGGAATTCGAAGGGCGACAATGCCAACGACTGACAACGAAGCGACTCCGCCAAGCACGACGGAGGTCACCGTCCCGAGAAGCTTGGCGGCCAACCCGGACTCGAACGCGCCAAGCTCGTTCGACGAACCGATGAAAATCGCATTCACCGAGGAAACTCGGCCAAGGAGATGCTCCGGCGTCAGCACCTGAAGCAGCGTCGATCGAACCACGACGCTCACGTTATCAGCCATACCGCTGATCGCGAGCAGCACGAGCGAGAGGACAAAACTTCTCGACACGCCAAAGCCGATGATGCAGAGAGCGAAGACAGCGACAGCATTCAACAGAGCACGTCCCGCTCGCCTAAACGGGCGGCGGTGAGCGAGATACAAAGACATCACGGTGGCGCCCGCGGCGGGCGCTGCTCGCAGTATGCCCAAACCCTGCGGGCCCACCTTCAAGATCGAATCGGCAAAGACCGGGAGCAGAGCCTCGGCACCCCCGAGGAGGACTGAAAAGAGGTCGAGCGTCATTGCGCCCAACAGAACAGGCTCGCGAAAGACGAAGTGAATTCCCGTGCGAAGGCTCTCAGCGACGGAGCTCTCGATGGTCCGTACGCCACGCGGCACATAAGCAATCGCCGCAAACGCGAACAGCGCCACGATCATCAGCGTTGCGTCGACAGCATAGGCGAACGACGGCGACGTGAAGCCATACAGCAATCCTCCGAGCGCGGGCCCCGCGACCGCGGCCGTCTGCCAAGTCGAGCTTCGCCATGCTACCGCATTCGGATATAACGGGCGCGGAACGATCTCGGCG
>DATBBP010000249.1:0-2107 GCA_036270935.1 Gemmatimonadaceae bacterium | reverse complement strand
GTCGTTAGGCCGAGGAAGTCCATCTTGAGCATCCCGGCCTTCTCGAGGCAATTCATGTCGTACTGGCTCACGACGACGGTTTCGTCATTGATGTCGCCGTCGCGCATCGAGCCGGAGCCTTTCGACGCCTGGGTGCAGATCGGGACGTAGTCGTCGACCGGGCCCGGCGCGATGACCACACCCGCGGCGTGCACGCCGGTGTGCCGCGACAGGCCCTCGAGCGCGATCGCGTAATCGAGCAGCTGGCGATAGCGATCATCCGTCTGGTACAGCTTTTTCACCTCGGCGATCTGCTCGACGGCGTCCTTCACCTCCAGCGAGAAGTTCGGCTGGTTGGGAATGAGCTTCGCAAGCTGATCGGTCTCGACGGGCGTGAAACCGAGCACGCGGCCGACGTCCTTGATCGCCGCGCGCGACTTCAACGTACCGAAGGTGACGATCTGACACACGGATTCGCGCCCGTACTTCTGCCTAACGTAATCGATGACCTCGCCGCGACGCTCGAAGCAAAAGTCAACGTCGACGTCGGGCATCGACACGCGTTCGGGATTCAGGAAGCGCTCGAACAGCAGATCGAACTTCAACGGGCAGACGTTCGTGATCTGGAGCGCGTAGGCGACGAGCGATCCGGCGGCCGATCCGCGGCCCGGTCCGACAGGTATGCCACGCTCTCGTGCCGCCTTGATGAAATCGTAAACAATGAGAAAGTAGCCGGCGTAGCCGGTCTTGTTGATGACGCCGAGCTCGTACTCCAGTCGCTCTCGAACGTCATTCGAGAGCGGATCTCCGTAGCGCTCTTTGGCACCCTCGAGCGCGCGCTGGTTCAGCAGCTCGTTCTCGCTCCCGATGCCGCTCGGGAGCGGAAAGGCGGGGAGGTGATATTTTTTCGAGAACTCGAAACCGACTTCGTCCGCGACCTTGAGCGTATTCTCAACGACGTCCGGCCGGTCGGGAAAGAAGCCCCGGATCTCCTCGTGACTCTTGAAGTAGAGTCCCTCGTCGTAACGCATCCGGTCGCGATCAGCCAGGTCCTTTCCGAGGCCGATGCATAGGAGTACGTCGTGCGAATCATGATCTTGACGTCGCAAAAAGTGCGAGTCGTTCGTGGCGACGACGGGAAGATTGAGCTCCTTCGCGAGCGCGAAGACGCGCGCATTCAGTTCGCGCTGGCCACTCGAGTCGTGCGCCTGGACCTCGAGGTAGTAGCGGTCCTTGAAGACGTTCGCGTACCAGGTCGCGGCTTCGACGGCCGCCGCCTGGTCATCTCGTAGAAGGTGCGTGGCGATTTCTCCGGCCATGCAGGCCGACGAGACGATGATGCCTTCGCTGTAGCGAGCGAGCAGCTCTCGATCGACACGCGGTTTGGTGTAAAAACCCTCGGTGTACGCCAGCGACGAGAGCTTCACCAGGTTGCGGTAGCCGGTCAGGTCCTTCGCGAGCAAGACGAGGTGATAGTACGGCTTCTGGGCGCTGCCGTTAGAACGCGCGCGAGTTCGACGATCACCGGGGGCGACATAGGCCTCCATACCGATGATCGGTTTGAGCTTCGCTTTGCGGGCCTGCTCCTGGAATTCCCAGGCGGCGTGCAGATTACCGTGATCGGTAATCGCCAGAGCTGGTTGCTCGAACTCCTGGGCCCGCCGGATCAGGTCTTCGATCCGGTTCGCGCCATCGAGGAGGGAGTATTCAGAATGGCAATGGAGGTGTACGAAGGACATCGCGAGGAAGATAGCGACCGCTGGGCGACGAGGCAAAGAAAACGATACGTCGCTCTGTTCGTCTAAGGGCATATGGAGCAAAGTCTTATACAAATCGAGGGCCGCTCGTGAGCGAGCCCGCCGTGCGCGTTGAGCAACCCGCCGCGGAGAGTCCAGCACGCACGCGCCGATCGATGCAGCGCGTGGTGCGAATTGCGGCGCGAGTGATGGGCGCCTCATTGCTCGTGCTACTTCTGTATCTCCTCCTCGCACCCACGGGGCGGTACCTCGTGCGCGCGGCCTGGGAAGAAGGGAAGATCCTCGCGCGGCGCCGCGCGATTACTGACTTCGTCAACGATTCGGCGTCCTCGGCCTCGACGCGACGCAAGCTGGAAATCGTTCTGGCGTCG
>DATBBP010000248.1:0-3307 GCA_036270935.1 Gemmatimonadaceae bacterium | reverse complement strand
GCGACGCCGAGTGCCGGCGCGACGATCTCGGCGGTCTCCCGCGCGCGCACCAGCGGACTCGAGGCAAGGTGCGCAATCCGCCCGACGACCGTGCGCAATCCCTGCGCGGCTCGACGCATCTTGCTGCGACCTTCCTCGGTTAGCGGACGCAAATCGTCGTTACGGCCGGATGCTGCGAATCGCTCCTTGTCCTCGGCGATCGCGTGGCGGATTACTAGTAGGTCCATATAGTTGGTGTGTGATCGTCTGGATCTGATCGCCGCCGTCAGCGCCTAATTTTCAGCGCTGATCGCACCTCGCGCCGCATCCAGCATCTCGCGTACCTTCGCCGCGAGGACGTCTGGCCGGAACGGCTTTCCGATGAAGCCGACGGTGGTTCGACGCAGACTCTGGTGCAGGATCGCGTCTTCGGTATAGCCGGACATGAAGAGAACGCGCGTCTCGGGGCGCGTTCTCCAGAGCTCGAGTGCCATTTCGCGGCCGCCGAGGTTCGGCATGACGACGTCGGTTACGAGGATGTGAATCGGACCCTCGTGCCGAGCGCTCACCCCGAGCGCTTCTTCGCCGTCGCACGCGACGAGGACATGGTAGCCGAGCTCCTCGAGAACGCGCTGGAGCACTTCGCGCAGAGCCTCGCCGTCCTCGACGAGAAGGACCGTCTCGCCGGACTGGCTGCGGAGGTAGTTGTCGATGCCTAGCGTGCGTTTTCCCGATTCGCAAGCGGCTTCGACGGAGAGCGGCGTTAGGCGCTGCGCGGACGGGCGTGCCGGCACGGCTTCTTCTCCAGTCGCAACCGGGAAATAGATGCGGAACGTCGTACCGCAGCCGAGCTCACTCTCGACCTGAATGTGTCCACCAGACTGCTGCACGATGCCATACACGGTCGCGAGCCCGAGACCGGTACCTTCGCCCTGACCCTTCGTCGTGAAGAAGGGCTCGAAGATACGTTCGCGCGTCTCGTCGTCCATACCCGAGCCGGTGTCGCTCACCGAGAGGAGCACATAGCGGCCAGCACGGACGCCGGGGTGCGCCACGGCGTACGCGCCGTCGAGAAATGCCTCGTCGGTCTCGATGTGCAGCAAGCCGCCGTTAGGCATCGCGTCCCGCGCGTTGACGGCGAGATTGAGCAGCACCTGCTCCATCTGCGCGGGATCGGCGCGCAACGGCGACAGATTCCGGAAGGCGCGCGTCTCGATGCGAATGCCGGTGTGGATGAGGCGCCGGAGCATCTCTTCGATGCCGGCAACGACGTCGTTCAGGTTGATCAGCTTGGGCTGGAGAACCTGCTTGCGGCTGAAGGTCAGGAGCTGGTTGGTGAGGGCCGCAGCCCGAACGGTCGCATTGTAGATCTCATCGACGTCGGCGCGGCGCGCGTTCCCTTCCTCGACGCCTTGTTTGAGCAGCTCGCAGTACGTGCCGATGACCGTGAGCAGGTTGTTGAAGTCGTGCGCGACACCGCCGGCGAGGCGCCCGATGGCCTCCATCTTCTGTGCCTGCCGCGTCGTTTCCTCATTACGCCGCAGCATCTCCTCGTGCTTCTTCCGCGCGGTGATCTCGCGCGCAACGACGAGCACACCGGTTACGCGCTCCTCCTCTCGAAGCGGGTTACAGCTGACGACATACCACCCCGGCTCGCTCGGGCTCGTTAGGCGGAGCTCCCGCTGCCGGCTTTCGCCGTCCGCCGCAGCGTTGACATCGGCGGCTAGTGCCTCGCGGTCGTCTTCGTAAGCGAGCAGCGCCACCTGTCGGCCAATGGGCCCGGAACCGGCAGACGTCCGCTGTGTGCCGTTGGTGCTCTCGGGTCTCGCATGCTCCGTTCGCATTGCATGCAGCCTGGCGGCCTCGTTCGCCGAGACGATCACGCCATCCCGATCGGCGCTGAGAATCATGTCCGGCGCCGTTTGCAGCAGCAGCTCGTATCGCTCACGCGCTCGGCGCATCACGCGCACGAATGTGACTTGCACCATCCCGAATGTCGCGATCATCGTCGTCCCGAAGAGCGCGACAGCGAACGCAATCGCGTAATTCTCGCGCAGTGGCGGTAGGCCCGCAAAGCCCACGGGGACGACAATGCCCAGCGTCTCCCCAACGATGAGCGCATTGAAGCAGCAGAGTGCGTAGAGCGCGGCGTACTGCGCGCGGCGCCGTGGCAGCGTGGCGAACGCGAAGGTGACGCCAAACGCCACGAGTGTCACGGCGATCCACCATCCGCCACCAATCATCCCGCACGCGGCGGTAACGACCGTCGCGTCGACGTAGTATGAGATTGTCTGAATGAGATCCGCGTCATTCGCGGTTCGTGCGCGCTGCAGCGCCAGACTATAGAGGAACGTCACCGCCATCCAGAGCGCAAACACCGCGTACACCCATGGCGACGCGCGCAGGCCTGCGACTTGAAACACCGTCGTGACGACGGTGAAGATCGCAATGAGCACACGCCGTCGAGAGGCGGCCAGCTCGGCGCGGGCGACGGCGAGGGCGAAAGCGGTCTGGGACATGGCCACGGGGAGCGGCAGCGAGGAGGCTCCGGTCGCCTCTCGGCCCTGCCGTTGATTCACAGACGTTCGCCGCCCTGCGCCGTCACAGGGTCTCGAGCACCTACATGCCTTTCGGCGAGTCCGCGGTCAGTCCCCCTCGACCTTGACGTGACCCTTCATCCCGAGGAGGGCATGCGGATCACACTGGAAGTAATACGTTCCGGGCTCGAAAACTACTTTCACGTCGTACGTCTGACCCGCCATCTGCAGCAGGTCACTTGCGGCTGGCAGCGCGCCTTTTCCCGGATTCGAATCAGGCAGGAAGTGCACATTGTGCACACCTGCTTTCAGCGTGAAGCGAACTTCTTGATCGAGGGTTGCATGAGAGAGCCCACCATGGCGAGGATGAGTAAAGTCGTACGCCATAGTGTGTCCGCCAGCCAACGAGCGGACCATCGGATGCTCCCTGTTGTTTTGTCGGGGAATTCCCTTATCGAACGCCGTTGGCGCTATGTGACGCGGCTCGCTTCCGGGACAGTCGCCGGCATCGTTTCGGCAGGTATCGAAAAGAAGAATGTGCTGCCTTTGCCCGGTATGCTCTCGAGCCACATACGGCCGCCGTGCGCTTCGATAATGCCTTTCGCGATCGAGAGACCAAGTCCTGTGCCGCGCTTGTTCGCCGTACGCCTGGAATGCCAGTAGCGATCGAAGACGCGCGGCTGATCGGCGGCTGGAATGCCCGGCCCCGTGTCGCTGACCGCGAAGACGACGTTGCCGCTGCGTGGCTCCGCACGAACAGCGATGCGTCCGCCATCGGGCGTGAACTTGAG
>DATBBP010000247.1:0-12708 GCA_036270935.1 Gemmatimonadaceae bacterium | reverse complement strand
GGGAGCGTTGCGCCATGCTGAACGTACATCTCGAGAATGGCGTGCTTCTCGGATGGCTTGCGCGAATCCGTCTCGAGCACGACGTCCACCGGCGCGATCGTTTGGCCGCTATCGTCGGCCGCGCGTGCGCCGAGCTCGAATGCGTAGGCGGTTCCCGAGGCGCTCAACGTGTACGCAGGCCCGCCGAGTGCGTCGTTAGGTAACTTCGGCGCGCCGGCGAGCTCGTGCAGGAGCCGGGCGGTTCCGATCTGCCCCTGGAGCAGCGCGCGCCCGAGCGCGTATTGATGATCGGTTGCACCGAGATCGTGCAGCACGCGAATGATCCGGTCGCGGCCGAGATTCGCGGCATAGCTCATCGGCGCGCCCCAATTCCGGCTGCGCAGCAGCGTACTTTCCTTCACGACGTGAGGATCTTTTAATATCAAGCTCCGAAGGGCCGGGACGTCATCGGTCCAGATCGCGTCGATAATGCGGCAGGCGAGCACGAGGCGCGGCCAGCTCGACGCTCCATAACTACGCGCGAGAACGAGCTGCGCGTCGGCGAGCTTGGCTCTGGCAGGATCGACAGCCTCGGGATGAAATTCACGGAGCTCCGCGGCGGCAGCGGGATCGCCGTCGTGCAGATCGTGGAGCAGGTCCTTCGCCTGATGCTTGAGTTGGTCGAGATCCGGCCTGATGGGCAGGTCACGAGCAGGCATAACGAGCCTCCTTGAAATGCCCGAGGTCCGCTCGCGTCGGGCGCAAAGGAGGTTCGTGAACCTTCCAGTGTCGTACGCCAACCCAGGTGGACTCAGTCCTTCCCGCGGACAGGAGGCGCCCTGCGCGCCGGATGCGCGGAGCTTATCGGCGCTCGAGCGCAGCGTCAACTACCTACGCATGATACCTTGACATCCGACAACAATCGAGGCTATTGTCGAACGACATAGCATCATCCCCAAATCAGGCTCGATGTTCGCCAGCCACGAGGGAGCAGATGTCGTTGATTCGCCGAGTCGCGCGCCAACTGTCGCGGTGGGCGCACCGAGACCGAGTCGAAGCCGAGATGGACGCCGAGATGCGCGACCACCTCGAGCGGGAGATTGCGGAGCACATGGTGCGCGGTGTCTCGCGCGAAGAGGCAGGGAGACTGGCGAAGCGCGACTTCGGGGGTGTCGAGCGCCATAAGGAGGATGCGCGCGACGTCCTGGGTCTGCGGCTGCTCGACGACGCTGGTCGCGACTTCCAGTACGCCCTCCGCCTGCTGCGTCGCAGTCCTGGATTTACACTCGGCGTCGTTCTCACCTTCGCGCTCGGTATCGGCTGCACCGCTGCGATCTTCACGATCGTCGACGGAGTTCTTCTTCGGCCGCTGCCGTATTCCAGGCCTAACGAGCTTGTCGCACTCTGGGAGCGAAACGTACCTCGTGCGCTCGACCGGAATGTTGTCTCGGTCTCGCTCTTCGAGGCATGGCGCGAGCACACGCGTTCCTTCGCGGACATCGCGGCGATGACGCCCGCACCGCGAACGATACGAGGACCGTCAGCCGAGCGGATTTCCACCGCTCAGGTTTCGCCGTCATATTTTCGCCTGCTCGGCGTGCATCCCGCGCTCGGGCGTGATTTCACGAATGCTGACGAGCTGGGCGACGGCGCTTCAGTGGCCATTCTGAGCGACGCGTTCTGGCGATCGCACTTTGGCGGTGATTCCTCGGTGATTGGCCGATCGATCGTCATGGACGGCGAATCGTACGCCGTAGTCGGCGTGATGCCTCGGGACTTCGACCCGCCGCGCTACGGGTGGATGACCGAGTACCCACTCTGGATTCCATTCGCGCCGACGCCAGGCAACCGGAGTTGGGGGCGCTTTCTCCACGTCATCGCTCGGCTTCGCCCTGGCGTAACGATCGATGGAGCTCGCGCGGAGCTCGCGGCCTTGAGCGAACGACGATCGCGAGAGGACCAGGGCGACGCCGGCTGGTCATCGTCGATCGTTCCACTGGACCAGCAAATTACCGGCGATGTTCGCGGGCCGCTGCTCACGTTGTTCGGGGCCGTTGCGTTGCTGCTGCTGATGTCGGTCGTGAACGCGGCGAGCCTGATGACCACGTTTCCGCGCCGTCGTCAGCACGACCTGGTGCTGCGACGCGCGATTGGCGCAACGCGGGTGCGGCTACTGCGACAGCAGCTGGTCCTGAGTGCGACGTTAGGCGTCGCCGCCACATTGGTCGGACTGGGCGTCGCGCTTGCGGCGGCGCGCGGGCTCATCCTCATGATGCCGGCTGACGTCCCGCGTGTCACCGAAGCGCATGTCGACGGCACAGTGATGCTTTTCACACTCGTCGTCGCCGGCCTAACGACGATCATCGTCGGTGTCTTTTCCGCATCACCCGGCATCTTCGGCGCCGATGCGGCCCTCGACGTGGCGACGACGCGGACCACCGCCCGTTTGCGTGGCGCCGGCTTGGTCAGCGCCGAGCTCGCAATCGGATTGGTGCTGAGCGTTCTGGCGACGCTCATGATCCGCAGCTTCGTCAATCTCGGATCCGTGGACCTTGGTTTCGAGCCGAGAGGCGTCGCCGTTGGGCGCGTTTCGCTCCCTTCGGCAAAGTACAAGACCGACGCGCAGTCGCGGCAGTTTTTCGACGCACTGCGCTCGCGCGCAGGCGCAATTCCAGGTGTGACCTCGGTGAGCGTTGCGACGACGAGCCCGTTCGCCTGCTGCGCGCCATCGACGAATGTCGTCGACGCATCGCGCGGGAACGATCGCCGCGCACCGTCGCCGGTGACCGACGTCCGATTCGTGGACGGAGCGTACTTTCCGACACTACGGATCCGACTCGTCGCAGGAGGCGTCTTTCCGGTCAACGAACCTAACGATGGGCCGCCGCGTGTCATCGTGTCACAATCTCTCGCGCGCGCCATTTGGGGACACAGCGATCCGATCGGCCGGAAGGTGTCGATCGGCCTTTGGGGCACGACGACGGCGGAGGTGATCGGTGTCGTCGCTGACATTCATCGTGGCGATGCGCGGACGCCGCCGCGCCCGGCAGCGTATCTCTCGGCGAATCGGTTTCCGAGCAGCGAGCGGGACATCATCGTCCGCGTCTCTGGTGATCCGACCGCGATCATCACGTCTTTGCGCGACGTGCTGCACACGATCGACGCCAGCATTCCGCTGTATCGGGCGACCACACTTGCGACGACCGTCAGCGAAACGCTCGCCGAAGACCGACTGATCACGACATTGCTCAGTGCCTTCGCGCTGCTCGCGCTGGCGCTGGCTGCGGTCGGCGTCTACGGGATACTCTCGGCCGACGTCACGCGGCGCCGCAAGGAGATCGGGATCCGTCTCGCGTTAGGCGCGCGCCGCCGTTCCGTTTACACCTTCGTGCTGGCCCGGGCGCTCCCCGCTGCCGTACGCGGGCTGGTGATCGGTCTCGTGGCAGCGCTGCTCGTTTCTCGTGCGATGTCGGCGCTGGTGTTCGGGATCGGCACGTCGGATCCCGCGTCGTTCGCCATCGTGATTGGCGTCTTGGCCGTCGTCGCCACCGCGGCGACCTGGCTCCCGGCCTTCTTTGCCTCACGTGTGTCGCCGCTCGAGGCGATCAGATCCGAATAGCTCCGAATGTCATTCGGAGGAGTGAAAGTCTGCCCTGGAGGAGCGCAAGGGAACGAAGGATCTAATGTCCGCTGTCAGGAACACGCCACCAACAATTGACACTAGATCCTTCGCTGCGCTCAGGATGACAATGCGCGATTACTTCTTCGCGAGCTCGTTCACGACGTCAGCCAATTTGCGCACGCGCGTCTGATCGCTCGCATTCTGTGCATCCGAGCTCAACTCGCTCCCGAGTTGAGACAACGCAGTCTGCCGCGCACTGCCGCTCGACTTCTCGGCACCCTCGAGAGCCGCGGAGACTTTAGCCAGGCGATCGGTCGACAGGCCCCTGCCTCGCACCAGCTGATCGACATACGAGCGCGCGACGGCGAAATTCGCCGGCCACACGAACATTGGCTGATCCTGCACGTTCAAATAGTCGAAGTGTACGGACTTCGCCGCGTCGATCTCGTTCTGTGAGAGATAGGCACTCGGCTTCAGCTCGAACAGGTCGAGCCCGCGAGAGATCTCCGAGCCGACGATGTAGCCATTGTACCAGTAGGCTGACCAGTACCCGCCATCGACGAGCTTCGTCGCGTCCATCGGACCGCGGTCGAAATACGCGATCTCGACCGGATGCGAAGCATCTGTCCAGTCGAAGACGCTGATGCCGCCCTGATACCAAGCCTGCACCATGATGTCGCGGCCCGGAATCGGAATGAGCGACCCGTTATGCGCGACGCAATTCTCCTGCGGCGTCTGCGGCGCGGACATCTTGTAATAACTCTGGAACGTCATCTGGTCACCGCTGATCGAGAAGATCGCGTCGGCGCCCCACTCATGCTTGTCCGTGATCCGGCAGCGCGGCTGCGAGCCGCCGCCCCACTCGTCGGAGAACAGAACCTTTGAGCCGTCGTTGCTGAAGGTCGCCGAGTGCCAGAAGGAGAAGTTGGAGTCGGCGACGGCGCCGATGCGGCGCGGATGCGCGACGTCGTGAATGTCGAGCAACAGGCCGTAACCCGCGCAGGCGCCACCGGCCAGCCCGATAGCGGGATAGACGGTGATGTCGTGGCACTGCGTGGGACCGCGCTGTGCGAGCGCGGCGTTGAAGGGGCGTCCGCCGCGACCGGCGGCGGCATTCGGATTGTTTCTCGCGGCGGCGGCGCGCGCGGAGTCACGCGCGGCAATATCGGCCGGCATTTCACCGTGCTTCGCGGGCGCGGCGAGGTTGTCGAAGATGCGCGGCGAGCTCACGATGTGCGCTTGCTCCGGGTGCGCGAGCGGCACCTGGATCACCTCGATGCGGAACAACGCGCTGTTCGTGTCCTCCTCCGGCAACGCGCCGGAGCACCCCGCGAGCTCGTTCGACGAGCGCACTCCGGCGGAGCCGGAGACATAGATGTAGACGTTCTCTGCATCTTTCGGATCGGTCACAACGGTGTGCGTGTGAGAACCGCGGCAGGTCTGAACGGTGGCGAGGTATTTCGGATGCTTCGGGTCGGCCATGTCGATGACGCGGATGCCGCGTGCGCGTTCGTTGCTCACGGTATCCGGCACGCCCTGCATCCCACAGTCGACGCGTCCGTTCGTCGCCTCGGCCGAGACGAACAGCAAATTCCGATACGCCGAAACGTCGCTC
Organism: Gemmatimonadaceae bacterium; assembly: GCA_036270935.1. Lineage (GTDB taxonomy): Bacteria > Gemmatimonadota > Gemmatimonadetes > Gemmatimonadales > Gemmatimonadaceae > AG2. The sequence goes on along the minus strand of DATBBP010000247.1, from coordinate 7,492 downwards.
TGCGAGCCCGGGCAGATGTACGCCGTCTCGAGCACTGGCTTCGCGGGATTTGAGATGTCCCACATCTGCCAGCCGCTGTAGTTCCCCTGGAACACATAGTTGCGCATGAACGCAAGGTCGGAGTTGACCAGGCGCCGATCGCCAGGCGTGCTCTCGTTGATGAAATCCTTCGATGGTCGCGTCATCGAGACCGGGCGCAGATTCCACATTGCCTCGCCAGCGTCGAACCAGCCCGCTTTGAGGCCTATGCGCGAGTCAGGGGATGGCGGCGTTGGTGACATGTCGGGCGCGCCGGAAAGCGACACGCCATTCATCGAGGACGACCGCGCGCACGCCGCGATCGCGAGGATACCAAATGAAAGGGATGCGAACCGCGATTTCGATATCATTGTCGACCTGGTAGGGAATTGTGAGGCGTTACTTGGCGTTGGCGCCCAGCATCAGGCGCATGCGTTCGATCTCGGTCGTTTGGTCGGCGTTCACGTCAGACGCGAAACGAAAGACGTACAGCTCCTGGCCCGCACCGGGGCTCGCGAAGAGCTGATCCACCATGGTGATCGCGCCCTGATGGTGTTGGATCATGAAAGTCAGGAAGAGACGGTCGAACTCGGGGCCTCGCGCGGCGTCGAGCTGCTTCATTTGCTCGGGTGTGAGCATCCCCGGCATCATCTCCATCTTCATATCGCCCATGTCGTGGCCCATCTCATAGTGCTCGAGCGGATCGGGCACTTCCTGATGCCGCTCGCGGAGCCACCGCTGCATGAACGCCATCTCGTCGCGCTGCGCGACGTCGATGCGCTGCGCGAGAACTTTGACGTCGGGGCGAGCGTCGTGTGTCTGGGCCCATCCAGCCATAACGACCGCTTGGGCATGATGGTGAATCATGCCCGACATGAAGTGCACGTCGGCGGCGGTGAAGGGCATTCGGCCGCTGTCGGCTCGTGCCTGTTCGGCCGGCGTCATTGGGTGCGCAGGTGACCCGCTCTGGACGCTGGTGTGCGCGGATTGAACTGCACTGGTGCAGGCAGCTCCGGCGGCGGCAGCGACCATGCTCGCGACACCGACCAACCGAGGCAGTTTAATCATGGTGATGTCTCCCGTTTCATCAGGGGTTTTGTCATCGAGTGAAGAACGTACGCCGCGTCGCTGTCGTTGGAAGGGGGACTGGCTACACGTCGGGACTTCTACGGACGAGCGCCCCGGAACCTTCCCGTAACCCCCAATCGGCTAAATCGTCCGGGTTATGGCGAAGCGGCCGCGACGTACAGCTTCGGACAGCTTCCAAAGGCAGCAGCATGCGCTTTCGCCCGTTAACTCGGCACGACGCCTGGCGCTCGATACCGCAGACACTCTGCATGCGGGGCCTAGGCATCGTCATTCTCGCAGCGTGCGGCCTTCTCTGGCCGGACCTCGCGCTCATCGTCACGCTGGTCGACATCGCCATCATTTGTCTGCTATTCGCGCTGGCTGACATTTTCATTGCGGCGGCGATCAGACGGGAGTCGACCAGCAGCGCCAGAAAGATTGGCGCGCTCGGATTGCTCGGCTTGAGCTTCGGCGCCCTCACGATTTCGATGGTCTTCATGCCGCCGCAATGGATGCGAGTGGCCGCCCTGGTCTGGCTTGTCGCGAGCGGCATGGCGATCGTGCTGGTCGGCGCCTCTTTCCCGAGCCGCGGCCGGTCAGGTGGTATGCTCAGCCAATGCGGTGCGCTGCAGCTTGCACTCGCGTTCCTCTTCGTCATGATCCACCCGTCTCGCCCGGACATGATGCTGCACGCGGGAGTGACGTACGCTGCCTCGTTGGGCGGAGCGCAGGTCGCGCTTGGTTTATCGCTACGGAGGGTGAAGAGTGTACGGAGTCCGTGGAAGGCGCAGTTGATCGAAGCGTCGGACGAAACGGCGCTGTCTGAGGGCGGGGCGAGAGGATAGGGGCAGGCCTAAAGATAGATTAGCTCGAGGCGCTAGCCCCTACGCCCTAGCCCTCAGTCCTGCTAAGGAAGCTGCTCGCGGATCTCCCCGCCAGGGAAGTTGCCCGGGTGTTGAGTATCGCCCGGAACGCCGGACGCGGTGTGGACGTTCACGTATGCATTACCCGAGCGCATGGCGTTGAGCAGATCCGCCATCGTTTTGCCGGCGAGCGGGCCGACGAAGGTCGCACTGGTGAAGTCGCCCTTCGCAATGAGCCCATTCGTTAGACCGATGCCCGCTGGTCCAGGCGCCACGGCCGTCGACGGGAAGAGCCACTGCACGATCGGGCCGTTCACACCTGCCGGGGCCATGTGGATGTGGGCCATGAACGGGTTATCAATTTGAGAAACCGTCAGGACGTAGTGAACGGACTGACCGTCCTGCGAGACGACAAAAGTCGCTTCGCCTTTGGCTCGCGTATCATGCGGCGGAACCTCGTTCTCGCCCCGGAGATTGACGTGGGCTTCGTGGATTGCAGCATCGTTCGCCCCGGCGTCATCGGCTGCCCTCTCGAAGATGGGCAGCTTGATGACTTCGGTGGGCGACGATGCACGATCTTTTGCACAGCCGGCGACGACGACCAGCATGGCGCCGACGGCGATGCGACTGCGCGCTCGCATCAACATGGCTTGGCTCCGCGTGACGACTGCGCACCGATGAAGGAGGTGCGCGTCCCTCTCTCCTCGCGGCGGAGAGTCAAACAGAAATCACGAAAGGCCGACGATAGTTCCAAGCGGCCTTAGGCCCTTTCACTCGAGCTTGTCGATTGCTCGTAGAGTCGCGCCGGCCCACGCACCTTCAGCACGCGTGGACCGCGCGCGGAACTTGTACTTCGCCTCGTGCGACTGCCCGTTAGGCGTTGTCCACGCCAAAGTGAACACGAAGTCTTGCGTCGCTTCGGTATCGCGAGTATTCACGCGCCCTTGCTGCTGCGCATGCGTCACGTGCAGGTTTGTCTCGGTCGAGCGCGTTTTGTCGAGCAGCCAGTCGAGGTTCTTCTGATCGTCCGGCGAATCGACGTACATCACCGCCGTCAGTTGGCGCGCGTCGTGATTGGAGAGCGCCAGCGTGAAGCGGTCGGCACCGCTGCGCAGCGCCGAGGTGGCGTCCGTGAATGTCACCGACTTCGCCGACACCGTAACCGGTACGCGAGCAGTCTGCTGTTCGCTCGTCGCCACGATCTCAGTGGCGCCGTTGCCTCGTGCAGTGACGAGACCGAACGCGTCGACGGTCGCGACCTCAGGATGCGTGGATTGCCAGGTCACCTTGCGGTCGACCAGCGAGCTGCCCTTTGCATCCACGGGCGCCGCAGTTATTCGGATCGTGTCGCCTGGATGCAGGGCCGATTTGACATCGGTGGTGAAGAGCTGCGCGACCGGGACCTTACCAGCCAGCACGACATTGCCGCCAGGAATGACGCGCAGCTGCATCGTCGCCGTCGCACCATTGGCAGTGCCGGTGATTGTCGCCGAACCCTCCTTCACCGCGACGACGCGTCCCGTGTGCTGATCGATCCGAACAATCTTCGGCGCGCTCGATGACCATATGACGCTCGCAAGTTGCGCTTTCGGATCGCCGGCTACCTTCGCGCGCAGCACCGCACTGTCGCCAACGCGCAAAGATCTGAGTGGGGCAATGGTCAGCTTCGCGCTGACCGTTGGCGTGGAATCCGCAGGCGGGACAACGGCTTTGGCCTGCGAGTCGACCACCGCGGGCACGCTATCGATATGCTGCTGTGTCGTGGTGCTATCCGCCAGCGCTCCACTGGTCGTGGCGACTACTTGCTGCTCGGGCGCGTTCTTCCGCGATGCGACGGCCCAGATGATTAGTGCCAACACGAGCACGCCGGCGCCCGCACCAGCGAGTCGCTTCGTGCCGATGCGCTCGACGAAAGCAAAGCGGTTGGCGCCGGCCAGATCCATGTATGTCGGTGCGCTCGCCGACTGCCATGGTTCGGGTACCTCCGCCGATGAAACCGCTTCGTCGACTGGCACGCCGCTCGTCGCATCACTCATCGCTGCCTCATCGACGCTCGGCTGGTCCGTGGGCCCGGCGGCATCGAGATTGGCAATTGGCAATGAGAGCGGCTCGTCTTTCACTGGCTCCGGAATCGCGCGGAGGCTCGCAATGGACGCGCGCGGATCGCTCTGGGCGAGCAGCCGCCGCGCTTCCTCGAGCTCGAGAACCTGGGTCGCCGACACGTCGCCTAACGGGAAAGCCAGCTCCGGCGGCGGGTTGACCTCGAGTCGCACCGAGGATTCGATGCCATCGACGGACGCCGTAATGGTCGCCTTCCCTTCACGGAGCGGAAGAACGACGCCCTTCGCATCCACCGATGCAATGTTCGCGGGTTCCGCTTTCCAGTGCAGCGGGCGATCGACGCGCACGCCGCGCGCGCTGACAACCTCGGCGCGCAGGGGCACAGGAAGGCCGAGATCGACGCGTGCGGGCGGCGGTTCGATGATTATTTTCGCAACAACCGGCAGTACGATCGCGACCTCTGCCGTCGCCAGTTTCCCCTCGGAGTTGCAGGTGAGGCGCGCGACCCCCGCACTCCTCGCGCGAACGATGCGATCGCCGATGATCTCCGCGATCGAGGGGTCGCTCGAGGTCCAGCGCACGGGGCGATCCGGAAGTGACTGGCCTGCCGCATCGAGCGTTTTCGCCGAGAGCTCGGCGGACTCGCCAACGTCGAGGATAGAAGGGACGACCGGAGTGACGGTTACGACTGGCGCAGGCGAGACCTCGATACGCGCCATCGCGCGAACGCCTTGCGATTCGGCCCAGACGAGCACCTCGCCGGGCGCCTTTGCGGACACGATGCCATCCTGCGAAACCACGGCGATGGATTCGTCCGCGCTGGCCCAATGCACGGCCGTGTGCACCTCTTCGTGCCGCTTGTCTTCCGGCGTCGCGACAAGCTGCAAGCGGTCGCCAGTCCGCAACACACCGGGCGGCAGGGAGACGCTGATCGTCGCGACCCGTCGGGGCACGATGGTCATGCGAACTTCGTTGCGTATCCCGCCTACACTTGCGGTGATCTGCACATCACCGGCGCTGATTGCCTGCACAGTGCCACGCGTTTCATCGACCGTTGCGATTTGCTCGTTGCTCGAGGACCAGCGCAGCCGCACGCCGGGTACAGTATCGCCCGATGGGTTGCGTGGTGATCCGCTCAGCGTGAAGGTGTCCCCGACCTCGACGATGCTCGGTGGGGCGAAGATCTCGACGGCGGCGACGTAGGGTTTCACGTCACCTAGCGCTTTGACGCCGGAGGCCGGCTCCGGTGTTGCGCCGGGGCGGAGCACTTCATCGGAACGTCGGAACGGAGCGGGCATCGACAGCTGTGCCAGCGCCAAGCGATCGGGATCGGAATCGCCCAACGGGACGGCGCCTAACGCGGCGAGCGCGTGCTGCACCGACGGCCAGCGCTGCTGCGGGTCCTTCGCCAACATACGCTGAATCGCGGCGTCGAGCTCGGGGTCGCAGTCGGGGCGCTGCTCTCGGATCGACGGAGCAGGTCGCTCCGTGTGGGCGTGCATGACGACAAAGGGCGAGCCGCTGAACGGCGGCCGGCCGGTGAGCAGCTCGTATGCGACGAGGCCTAACGAGTACTGGTCCGACGCCGCCGACACGGGTCGGGCCAGACATTGCTCGGGGCTCATGTACGTCGGCGTACCGACGATCACGCCGGTCTGCGTCTCGCTGCCACGCGAGGCGCGCGGCATGCTCGTGTTGTTCTCGCGCACGACGAGCTTCGCGATACCGAAATCCGTCACGACGGCGTTGCCGTCCTCGTCGATGAGGATGTTCGCCGGCTTCACGTCGCGGTGAACGACGCCGCGGCGATGCCCATAAGCCAGCGCATTCCCGACCATCCACATCAGGCCTCGGACGGTGCGAATCGGCAGCTGGCCGGCCGAGCGGATGATGTGCTCGAGTGAACGCCCCTCGACGAACTTCATAACGAAGAAATGCAGGTCGTCGATCTGCCGAACGGCGTGGATGGTGATGATGTGCGGATGGCTCATGTTCGCCACCGTCACCGCCTCCTGCCGGAAGCGGCGCACCATGCCCTCGCCCGTCAGCAGCGCGGGAGACATCACCTTGATCGCTACCTTACGATTGAGCGCTACCTCGTGCGCGAGATACACCGCCGCCATGCCGCCGCGACCGAGCTCGCGGAGGATTTCGAACTCGCCCGCGGTGGCGGCGCGGAGTCGTCCGGCGACCTGAATCCAGGGATTCCCTTCGTCGCCGGCAGCCTGGTTCGCGGCGACCATGCCGCTCTCGGTCCCGGCACGGGTGCCGTTGCCGCAGCGAGGGCAGAACCGATCGGCGGCGCCGAGCGGGGCGCCGCAACGTTCACAGCCTGCGACGGGGGCGGCCGTTCCGCAAAGGGCGCAGAAGCGATCGCCGGGCCGAAGTGGCTCGCCGCATCGGCCGCACTTGATTCCGGACGACTCCGCGGGACGACCTGTCATGCAGCAGCAACCGGGGCTATGAGAAATCGAAAAGCGGCAAAGTCGAAGGAGGTATACGCATTGCCGCGGGGACCGCGGGCGAAGTTGCAAGTCAGTGCTAAGTCGCGCAAGACTCGCGAAATGCGATAGGACCCGTGGGCGAGTGACAGGTGACGATCGCTCGGTGCTACACCCAAGAGCTCGCCACTCCGGCATTTGCCGCTCGCAACTCTTCTTGCGAACAGAGCCACGTTCTTCTTATAATGATCCTTCGGCCGTTGAACAACTGAGGGCCCGAATCCGGACCATGATACAACTCTTCAAGCTCACGCTCACAATCCGCCGCATCACGCCGCTCGCGTGGGTGCGCCCAGGCGTAGTGCGCCCCGGGACGCGGATTTCCGGCGTTTACGACGCCGAAGTCAGAGGTCGAGCACCTTAGAAGAGCGGGATTCGATGTCGTGATCCGGCCTTTCGGGTGCTTCGGCAGACCCGAAAGGCCTTTTTGCTGGCCATCAGCATCCTTCAGCGGATCACGATAATGAATCAAGAGATCATCAGTCGTTATATACGCCAGCCGGTGCAGCTGCCGAATGAGCTACGCGCGCGTATCGAGCTGGGGTGGGACGCGGAGCCGATCCGGCTGTACGCGCTCGCTGACCTCGACGAAAGCCTTGCCCTCGATGAGATCTGGCTTGCATTAGGCAGCCGGCACGTCGCCGTCGCGCGTCCGGACACCAGCGGCGCCTGGGACATCCGGTCGATCGAGCGCGATCGAATCCGCGCCGTGCAGCTATCGCCAGGACTGAGTGCGAACACGCTCCTCCTCCTCGGCGAGCCGAACGAGCAGCCACTGGCGATGGTGCGGTACACGCAGCGCCAGCGTGGAGCGTTCGAGAACATTCGCTTCGTGCTCGAGGAGGCGATCGCGGGCCGCATAGTGAAGCCGGTGCCGGAGGAGGCCGACCGCGTCTACGCGGAGGCGGTAGCGCGTCCGGTGCGGGACGCGCAAGCGCTGGTCGCCGGCCGCGAGTCGGCGGTGATCCTTCGGCTGCTCGG
>DATBBP010000246.1:0-2589 GCA_036270935.1 Gemmatimonadaceae bacterium | reverse complement strand
TTCGAGCGAAGCGAATGGCGTCAGATGCTCGAGGCGGGCGTCAACGAGTCGACGATTCGGCTCGGCTGCACGCCGATCGTCAATCTCTTCCCGCAGGTCGCCGAGCCGCTGTTACTCTCACAGCGTCGCCACGATTACACGATCGTCCCCGACGCGCACCGTCGGGTTACGACTGAGGTCTTCTCGATCGACGACGTCGTCGCCGTGTCGCCGAACTCTGGTGAGGCGCAGCATTTCGAGCCGCTCTATTCGCATCGGCACTCCGCGAATGGAAACACGGCCTTCTGGACCGCGAATCGCCGATTCAGCGGCTGGCGGAGCGACGTGGGAACGGACGTCTCTCTCTCGTTTGTCGATCTCTCGGGCCGCATCGTGTATCCGGAGTTCGAGGTTGTAACCGCGCGCCTGACGTGCTTCAATAGCGATTTACCGAGCCGGCTGCCATTCGGAAATGAGCGCGGTGACTTGGAGCTCGATCGCGGCGGTCCGGTGAGCGCGATCGTCGCACTGGTGAAGCCGACGCGTGTCATTCAACCGCCACTGGGATCGCCGCAAATCTGGCGACTCGTGTCGCAGCTCTCGTTGAACTATCTGTCGCTTACCGATACGGAGACGTTGCCAGGCGAAGAGGGCGCTGGACGAGGCACCGAGGCGCTGCGTGAGGTCCTTCGTCTGCACGACTTCAGTGGCTCGCCAGCCGTTAGGCGTCAGATCGAGGGCGTTCTGGCCGTGCGCAGCGGACCGGCGTTCGCTCGCATCGCCACCGAGCATGGTCTGAGCTTCGCGCGCGGCCGCCGCGTCGAAGTCGAGTTGGACGAGGAGCAATTCACGGGCGCGGGCGCATATCTGTTCGCCAGTGTGCTCGAGCATTTCTTCGGGCTGTACTCATCCATCAACAGCTTCTCGACGCTCACCGCGCGGTCGCGGCAGCGAAAAGGAGGGATACGCGAATGGCCGGCGAGAGCGGGCTGGAAACCGCTGCTGTAGGCGGCGCGCTCTCGTACGTTCCTCCGACAACTCCGGGGGACGACGTCGCGCTGAAGTCGGCCGCTCCCAGGACGGCTGACGAGAGCATCCTTTTGGAGCGTCTCTACGCCGAGCCGTGGTCGTTCGATTTTTTCCAGGCGCTCCATCTGCTCGAGCGGCTGCAGCCAGAGCTCGCCCCGGTTGGCGAGTACGCCGATCCGCGAAAGGAGGTCGTCCGCCTAACGTCGAGCCCGAGCGTTGCCTTTCCGGCGAGCGAGATCCAGGCGCTGAATTCGGCCACGACGCCGCCGCGGATGGCGGTCAACTTCCTCGGCCTCACCGGGCCGCAGGGAACACTGCCACTAGCGTACAGCCTCTACGTCGCCGAGCGCGTGCGCGCCGGAGATCATGCACTCAAGGAATTCCTCGGCATCTTCGACCATCGTGTGCTGTCGCTCTTCTACCGCGCGTGGGAGAAGACGCACGTCAGCGTTTCCCACGGCGAGAAACGTGATTGGCTCACGAAGCACTTGCTCGATCTCGTTGGACTCGGGAATCACGCGCTGCGCGATCGATTGCCGCTTAAGGACCAGGCGCTGCTCTTCTACGCTGGCCTCCTCTCGCTGCCGACGCGCCCCGCGGGCGCGCTCGAGCAGTTGCTCGCCGATTTCTTTGACGTGCCGGTGCGCATCGAGCAGTTCGTCGGCGCCTGGTATCCGCTCGAGCGAACGACGCAGTCCGAGCTTGGTGACGATGACGCTGAATCCTCGCAGTTAGGCCTCGGCGCCGTCGCTGGCGACGAGATCTGGGATCAACAGTCGCGCGCACGTGTTCGCATCGGGCCGCTCACGCGCAAGCACTACGACGACTTCCTACCCGGAGGAAGTGCGTACGAGCCGCTGCGGGCGCTGACGCGACTGTACACGAACGACCTGATCGACTTCGAGATTCAACTCGTTCTCGCGGAAGATGAGGTGCCGATGCTTCAGATCGCCGATGACTCGCCGCTGCCGCTCAGCTGGTGCACGTGGCTGGCGACGAAGCCGTTAGGTCGAGACGCGAGTGACACGGTGTTTACGATATGATAATGCGCCGAGACGCCCTCCAGATTCGCAAGCTAGATCCTTCGCTTCGCTCAGGATGACAAGCGAGCACCTAACACCTAGCATCTAACACCTTTCAGCCCTCATCTCCATGCCTGTCAACCTTCGTGCACTCATCGCCAAGCTCAACCCGACGACGCGCGGCGCTGTCGAAGCGGCGGCAGGGCTCTGCCTCTCGCGCACGCACTACGACGTCGAGGTCGAGCACTACCTCGTGAAGCTTCTCGACGCGACGGACAGCGACTTCGCGCTCATATTGCGTCAGTACGCGATCGATCGCTCTCGCCTTGCGTCCGACCTCGCGAAGAGTCTCGACCATCTCAAGACGGGCAACGCGCGCACGCCGGCGTTCAGCCCGCATCTCGCGCACATGCTCACCGAGGCATGGACGCTCGGGTCTGTTGATTATGGCGCCGGGCAGGTCCGAACAGGCCATACTGTACTGGCCCTCCTCGCAGATGAAGATCTGGGCAGGATGGTCAAGGAGATCAGCCGCGAGTTCACGAAGATCCCCGTCGAG
>DATBBP010000245.1:0-18207 GCA_036270935.1 Gemmatimonadaceae bacterium | reverse complement strand
CCGGCGATCGTCGAGAACTGCTTCTCGAGCGGCGTCGCCACCGCGGCCGCCATCGTCTCGGGGCTCGCACCAGGCAGCGTCGCTGAAACCTGAATCGTCGGAAAATCGACAGTCGGCAGGTCGCTCACCGGGAGGCGACGGTACGCCGTGATGCCAAACACGATGAGGCCGACCATGAACAACACGGTCGTAACCGGTCGCTTGATGAACAGCGCTGAGAGATTCATTCGTCTATTCCCGATCCACCGGGCCGCGAGGCTACCGGCGTCGCCTGCTCCTTGGCGTCCACTTTCGCGCCAGGCACGAGCCGCGACTGGCCATCGACGACCACGTGCTCACCCGGCTCGACGCCGTGCTCGATCACGGTCAAATCGCCCACCGCTTGTCCCACCGAGACCGTGCGTACGTGCGCGTTCTTCTCGCTGTCCACCACGTAGACGTACGTGCCCTCCTGTCCATTCAATACCGCGGTGGTCGGCACGGCGATCGCGCCGCTGTGGACGTCGAGCTGCACCGACACTCGCACATACTCACCGGGCCATAACGCGCGCGACGAATTCGTGAAGCGAGCTTTCGCGGTCACGGTTCCGGTCAGACTATCGACAGCATTGTCGAGAAACGAGAGCGAGCCCTGTTCTGGCAACACCGTGCTATCCGACGCCGTAACTCGCACTGGTACCGATCCGCTCGCCGCGCGCCGCCTGAGCGCCAGAAAGTCGCGCGCCGTCACGGGAAAGCGAACGAAGATCGGCTGCAACTGATTGATCACCACCAAGGGTCCATTATTCTGCTTCACGAGATTGCCACGCTTAACGAGCAAGCTGCCCGTTCGACCACCGATCGGCGCGCGGATGGTTGTGTACTCGAGATTCAATCGAGCAGTCTCCACAGCGGCGCTGTCCGATTGCACGGTCGCCATCATCGAACTCGCCTGGGCTTGGGCCTGCTCTGCCTGCGACTGCGTTACGTAGTCCTTCGCAACGAGCGCTTTGTATCGCTCGGCGTCGCGTTGAGAGCTCAGCGCCGTCGCCTTGTCGCGCGCGAGCATTCCTTCGGCCTGGCGCAGCGCCGCCTGAAACGGCCGCGGGTCGATGCGGAAGAGCACCTGACCCTCCGTCACCTCTTCACCTTCCTGAAAGCTGACTTCCGTCAGCGTGCCGCCAACCTGTGCTTCGACGGACACCGTCTGGACCGGTTCGACAACCCCATTCGATGCAACGAGTGCGGGCGCATCGATTCGCACAACCGGCGTAACAGAAACGGGAATAGTCGGCGAGCGCTCAGGCGCCTTGCGGCCACACGCGGCGAGCGCGCCAAACGCGAGGAAGCCAACGAGTCGTGAATAGCCAACACCCATATCGTTCAGTCTCACCGATTCGTCCGTGATGTGTCGGCGCCTAACGGCGCGAGGGCTTCCCCGTGAAGGCCCAGTACGCCGACGTCGTGTACCAATTGCGCCAACGAACTGTGCCACTGCCATACCGCCTGCGCATCTTGTCCGCGCGCGTCTGCAAGTGCCGATTGGGCGATGAGCAAATCCACAATGCTGCCGACGCCCTCTCGGTAACGCCCACGCGCGACGCTCTCCGACTCCGTCGCGCTGGCAAGCAGATCCGCCGCGGTGCGAACGCGATCAGTGGCTGTTTTCAAAGTGTAATACGCCGTGAATACCTGGAGAGCAATTTGCTGACGCGTCTGCTCGGCGCGCGCGTTCGCGGCGTCGAGCTGGTCTGACGCTGATCGAAGCGAGTACTGTCGCGCCATGCCGGTGAACGCCGGAAGATCGACGGTGAATCCAATGCTGTACGTTCGGCCCCGAAAGCCTTGCACGCTTGACGACGTGTAGCCGCTGTTCGCGTTGAGCGAAACCGTAGGATAAAGTCCCGATCTTGCGACTCGAACCTGCGCCGCTGCCGCTGCTGCCTGTGAGCGCGCTGCCTCGAGGTCAGGTCGTTCCCGCGTTGCCACAGCGATCATCGTGTCGATCGATTGCGTGATGACGCCAAGCGAATCCGGGCAGAGGGAGTCGGTGAGAGTGGGCGGATCATACGACGCGTTCGCCGGAATCCCCATGGCCACCGCAAGCGAGCCCTGCGCGATATGTACTGCGCCCTCGAACGACTCGAGCGTGAGTTGGGCCTGGGACCGAGCGGTTCGCGCCTGTAGCACATCAGCAATCGTCGCCAGGCCAACGCGATGACGCTCTTCGGCGGCGCTGAGATTCGCGGTCGCTTCTTCGACCGCTGTTCGCTGTGCGTCACGCTGTGCGCGCGCCGCCTGGTAATCGAAGAGCGCCTGCTCCGCGGTTAGAATCGTGTTCTGTACCGAGACGTTATGCGAGAGGTCGGCTGCGACGGCTGTCTGCCGTGCAAAGTCGACATTGCCGGCCCGGCCACCGAAGTCGATAACGAGATAAGACAGGCTGAGTGTGGGCCCGTACTGATAGCGCTGCGACAACACCCCACTCGGAGCGAGCGGCTGCGCTCGGGAGCCGCCCACGTCGATCGACAGGCTGGGGAAATATTGACCGCGACTCGCACCGTACGCGTCCGCGGACGCGCGCGCCTGCGCCCAGGACAATCGAGTTGCCGGATTGTTGCGCAGGGCGAGATCCACGACGTCGGCCATGCTCAGCCGGCTGCTCACCGCTGGCATTGCTGCCGGCGCGATCGTCGGACTCGGACGCTGCACCTGCGCCTTGACAACCGGCGTTGGGTTCCAGTACTCGTTAGGCCGTACGGGAGCGCCAGGCATTCCCTCCATCGTTGGCGGCCGATGTGGAGTGCAGGCACCGGCTGCCACCAGCGCCCCGACTAGCACCACTCGGTTCATTGCACGCTCCCCGACTGCGCCGGCGCGCGTGACGACGACCGCGCGACGTTCTGCGCGAGACGCAGCGCGGGAGCAATGGACGGACGAGCGCGAGCTGCATCGCCGAGCAGGACAACCCTTTCGCCCTCGCGTACGCCGCCGAGCACCTCGACCCATTCGAGATCTGTCGCGCCGGGCTGAATGGCCCGCAGCTCATAGCCGCCGTTAGGGAGTGCGACAACGGCGAACCGCGATCCAGTTCCGGTCGTCGAGGTCGACGCCGGAAGCAATGCTGGACTGATCGCATCGCGTAGCGAGTCGGCTGGCTGCTGGAACACGCGCGCGATGGCGACGAGCTCGTTGCTGGCGCGCACCGCGTCGACAGGAATGGCAAGCACTCCAGACTTTCGCGCCGCGATGATCGTGACCTCGCCGTTCATGCCCGGCATGAGCAAACGCTCATGATTGTCGATGGTGACGAGCACGGGGAAAAACGTTACACCCTGATTGACGACAGCCGAGGGCTCGATCTTCTCTACGACGCCATCGAACGTTCGTGAGGGAACGGCGTCGACGCGGATCGTTGCCGGCTCGCCAGGTTTCACGTTGGCCAAGTCGGCCTCGTCCACGTTTACACGCATGCGAACGCGGAGCAGGTTGGCCATCGTCACGATCGACGTATCCCGGCCAAACGCCCCCGTCGCCGACGCCACGAGCTGCCCGAGTGAGACGCTCTTCGAGAGAATCGTTCCGTCCACCGGCGCCCGCACGGTCGCATCTTCCAACTGCTGCCGCGCGAGATCCAGATTGGCGCGGTCCTCGGCCACGAGCGACACGGCGTGCACAAATGCTGCCGCGACGCTATCGTGCTCCACCGGTGTGATGACACGCTGCGCGAACATTTCATCGGCGCGCTTCCTCTGAAGCTCCGCGTTGTGCATCGCGGCAACCGACGCCACGTCGTCGGCGACAGCTCCGTCGAACTCGTTCTTCACGTCGCGCGGATCGATCTGAACGATGAGATCTCCGGCTCTTACGTCGCTGCCGATGTCGACAGGCATCTTCTGCACGAGACCGGATGCCTTCGATCGAATTGCGACGAGATCGATGGGTTCGAGTGTTCCGGTGGCTTGGACGCGGACGACGATGTCGCGCCGAGCAGCAATTGCGTTCGGCAATGCAGCCGGCTTCTCGGGGGCACGGTGGCAAGCTGCAATGATCGCAAGGCAGACGATCGAAAGCACGGGTCGCGTTGACATCCGCGCGCGGAGAAAAGCAGTCATGACAAGAGGAGTCGTTTAAGGCGTGCTGCTCATTCGGCGAGCATCATCGCCGCGCAGCTGGAGACGGCGATAATGCTCGCGCTGAGCAGGCGTAAGCACCTGCTCGACATCGCTGCGCACGTCGGAGACGAGCCGCTCGACACGCGGCCGGATCTCCTCGCGAAGGGCGCTGAACTCATTCGCGCGCTGCATCATGATCGCATCGATCGCGCTGTCCTGCGCCGGCGTGAGGTTCAGCTCTCGCGCCAACTCGTTCCGGATCCGGCGCCGTTCTTCAGGTGTCGGTGATCGCAATGCAGAGGAAAGAGGATGGAATCCTGTGTCGGCGAGCACGGTCGGCGTCACGGGGCGTCGGAGCAATACCCGATCGATCGCGATGCCACCAACGACACTCGCGATGATAATCGCCACAATGACGATGACGGCAAGCGCTCGCGCCGGGACATAAGCGTTGAAGCCTCTCCGCATTATCGTGACGTCCCCGCGCGTCTAGCGCCCGCCCGTTCTGCGCCCGGGGCGTCGAGCACGAAGTCGACCAGCTCGCGCGACGGCGCTCGATTGGTGATGACGCGGAGCAATGCCGTGCGCTCACTCGCGTGGGGACGCGCCGGCGCCCGGACCGTAGAGCTCCAAGCCAGACAAACACTCGCCACGAACGCGGCGGCCACACCGAGTGGCAGCAGAGTTCCCGCCCACGCGGCGGGATACTCCCACCACGACGAGGCTCCGCGCCGTCTGGCGTCGAGCAGCGGTGTCGCGCGCCTAACGATGCGCTGCGCGAGCGCCGCCATCTGCGTCGTGGTCGGTGCCGGAGGGTCGAGGCGGCGCAACGCTCTCGCCAGCTCGCGATCCGATCGTGAATCGTTGAGTCTCATCCCAATCAACCTCGACGGAGCGGCGCCAGTGCATTTCGCAGCTGCCGACGCGCCATGTGCAGATGCCAGCGAATGGTCGCTGGCGAAGAATCCAGGAGCTTTGCGATCTCCGCGACCGAGAAGCCGTCTACCTCGAAGAGCTGAACCACCAAGCGGCGCCGTTCCGGCAGCGATGCAAGCGTCCGATGGAACTCATCTCTGATCTCGCCTCGCTCCGCCTCGTCCGCTGGCGACGGTCTCGTATCACTGAGATCGTCTCCCAACGACTCGGCGGAGCGAGTCGAACGCGATGCGACGACGTCCAATCCTCGATTCACCACGATCCGTGAGAGCCAGGGCCAGAACGGTCGCGACAAATCGAAGCTATCGATATGCTGGAGCGCCGCCAGAAAGGCATCCTGAACCAGGTCCTCAGCGTCCTCGCGATGCCTCAGAAGCCGCATCGCGAGCGACATTGCTCGCGGCAAATACAGCTCGACGACGCGTCCGAACGCGTCACGCTCCCCATTTCGGACGCGAGCAAGAAGCTCCCGTTCCTCTCGTGAAGCATCGCTGGCATGAAGCACCAACGATGCGCGCGAAATGTCGTGCGCAGTCGCCGTGTACGTATCCCTCACCTCGATTTTGGAGCCGGTATGCCGCTCCAAAGGATGTACGGCTGACTAGCCCCGAGCGTTTGAAGGGCGCTTCTCGGGCAGGTGTTAGGTGCTAGATGAGAACAGTTAGCACCTGGCAGCTTCGGCCCTTACGATGGGATTATCCCTTTCTGGACATAGATCGGCCGCAGCAACGCCCTCAAGGAGGGCAGCCTCCATCCGAACCAGACTCCTGCGGCCACGCAAGCCAGCCCACCCAGCAGAATCGTCATGGGCGCGCCGATTCGGTCAGCAAGCAGTCCGGCGAGGAGGCTGCCAAGTGGCGCGGTACCGAGGAACGCCATCGTATAGAATGACATGACGCGGCCCCGCATGCGCTCCTCGACTATGGTCTGCAGAATCGTGTTCGTTGACGCCGTTTCGACCATCATGCCGCCACCTACGACTGGTAACAGCAACAGAGACAGCCATAAGAGTTTCGACTGCGAAAAGGCCATCAGCCCGGCGCCAAAGGCAATCGTCGAAAAAACCATCGCTCTTCCCAACCCGAGCACCGAGTTGCGCGATGCGAGGTACAGCGCTCCGGCCAACGCTCCGAATCCCGACGCCGTCATCAAAAAGCCGAGTGTATGTGCGCCGCCATGCAGCCGGTCCGTCGCGATTGCCGGCATGAGCACCGTGTACGGCATCCCCATCGTCGCCACGAGCGCTAGCAGCAGCAGTGCGGATCGCATTGGTACCGAGCCCGCGACATAAGTGAGCCCTGCTCGGAGCTCCTCGAGTACGTCGCCAACGCCTTCCCGGCGCGGCTTCTTCGCCACATGCATCGCGATCAACGAGGCGATCACTGCCAGGTAGGAGATCGCGTCGATCATAAAGCACCACCCTTCGCCGACCGCCGCGATGACGACGCCTCCGATCGACGGCCCGATGATCCGGCTCCCGTTGACCATCGTCGAGTTGAGGGCGATCGCATTGGGCAGGTCGCTCCGGTCCTCGATCATGTCGACGATGAAGGACTGTCGGGCGGGCGTGTCGAAGGCGTTGATCACGCCTTGCACAACCTGAAGGAAGAGAATTTCGCGAACGGTGATAATTCCCGGCAGCGCGAGAAGGGCTAGCGCCAGTGACTGCAGCATCGAAAAAACCTGCGTGATCACCAGAATCCTGTGTCGATCGTGGCGATCGACCAGAACGCCCGCGAACGGGGAGAGAATCAGCGTGGGGATCTGTCCGCAGAAACCGACGACGCCGAGCAGGAGGGCCGATCCGGTGAGCCGGTATACGAGCCAGCTCGTGGCGATTCGCGTGATCCACGTGCCTACGAGCGACACGCTTTGTCCGCCAAAAAAGAGTCGATAGTTCCGGTGTCGCAGCGCTCGCAGCAGCCGCGGGCCTTGCTCGTCGGACATTCGAAAGGGGTTAGAGCCGAGGAGCCTAGGGGAAGAATCGAACCAGCCGGTGCTTGCGGGCGCCGACCGGAGAGGCCGCTGATCGTACTATAGCATCAGGACGAAATTGGCCTGCGCCGTGAGTCCGTTCCTCCCTCGCTGCTCTTCTTTTACGGCGCGCGAGGCTTTACCTAACGTCAAATGCTGCTACCGCGTTAGGCGGCTCGCCCGCCCGATGTCACTTGGTCATCGACGGAACGTTCGCTCGCGAGCTTGAGCGGTTCCGTTTTGCCGCGCTCGCGCAGCAGCTCGATGACTGCGATTTCATCGCGGCGCAGTGCTGCCGGTCCATTGGTTGTTCGAAGGGGACGCGCGTCGCCGTCGGGGGTCGGTGGAATGGTCACACCTCCCATGTACGCTTCGATGATCGCTGGATGGACGTAGTATTTCCGGCAGACCGCGCGGGTGTTGCCTAACCGCTTCGAGATCTCGTCGATTGCCGAAACGATGTTGGCCTTCGCCTTCTTCTCCGATGTGAATGCGCCGAACTGGCGCAGGGCGATCGCGGCGAGGGTCGTGCCGGCCCATGTCCGGAAATCCTTCGCCGTTACCTGTCGGCCCGTGATGCGACGGAGATAATCGTTGATATCGCCGGCGTCGACCGACTGGCGCCGGCCCTCGTCGTCCAGATACTGAAAGAGCTCCTGGCCCGGGAGCTCTTGGCAGCGCTGCACGATCCGCGCGATGCGGCGGTCGGTGATCGCCACGGAATGCGCGATACCACTCTTGCCACGAAACTCGAACCGAAGTTTGGCGCCGGAAACGGTGACATGACGGCGACGCAGCGTCGTGAGACCAAAGGACCCGTTGTCACGCGCATATTCGTCGTTTCCCACTCGGATGAGTGTTCGCTCGAGCAGCCAGACGACTGTTGCAAGCACCTTGTCGCGTGCCAACTCAGGTAACGCGATGTCGCGCTCGATTCGCTCGCGAATGCGGGGCAGGATCTCACTGAATGCGACCATGCGTCCAAACTTCGTCTCGTCGCGAACGGCGCGATATCGCGGATGATAACGATACTGCTTGCGTCCACGAGCATCGCGCGCGGTGACTTGCAGGTGGCCGGATGGATTTGGGCAGATCCACACTTCATTCCATCGTGGCGGGATGACGAGCTTGCGGATTCGTTCGAGCTCCGACCTATCGCGAATCACCGCTCCGTCGACACCGATATAAGCAAAGCCGCGGCCGTAACGCTTACGGCGGATGCCGGGAGCTGCATCCGTCACATAGCGAAGGCCTGCGGCTTCCGCGGATTCGACGTGCTCGTCAGAGGGTATCATGGTGCGTTCGAAAGGCGCGCGAACGGCCGTCGTTGCCGCCCACGGGTGTTTCTATCCGTACCTGACGTGCGAAGCCCCGGGAACGGCACGCAAGTCGATTTGCCTTTGTGAGATGGACACGCTGGCCACGAGCGACAACGGAAGCAAACATCCAGTTACGCCCGCGCCGCGTGTCAGTCATCACACAAATGCCGGCTCAACAAAACGAAAGGTCGACGAAGACGCGGCCTACCGGTGCCGAGCGGCTCCGAGAAGGCGCGGAGCGCGCCCATGGCTTGGATGGCGCGCTCGCTGCGGCGCTCGAGCGAGTCGCTCGTATCATCGGGACCAGTCTTCGCGTACCGACGGCGGCGGTCGTGCTCCTTGGCCAGGATCGCCGTTGTTTTGGTGGCGGCAGCGAAGCGCACCCGTGGCTGGCCCGCGACCCCGGCGCGCTCTTTCGCTCAGGTCTGGCTGAGCAGGTCTTGGAGTCATCTCGGCCCAAGGCTATCGCGGACGCGAGCATCGTCGTCGGCAGCAGCGATTCCGAATGCACACAGTCGTTAGGCATCGCCGGGTTTCTCGGCATTGCGCTGTCCGGTACATCGGGTGAGCCACTTGCGCTCGTCGTCGCGTTCGACCAATCGCCACGAGAGTGGACCAGCGACGAGGTCGAGCACTTCGCGGAGATCGCTGCCTCTGCGGTCACCGAGATCGAGCTCCAACGACGCACAGTCGAAGCGGAGCGAATCGAGCGGCAGCTCCGTCACGATGCGCTGCACGATAGGCTCACCGGCTTACCCAATCGCGTTTGTTTCGTCGAGCGGCTGCGCCACGCAGGCGAACGGGCACGGCGCAACGCCGAAGACTCCTTTGCGGTTCTATTCGTGGATCTCGACCACTTCAAGATCATCAACGACTCGTTCGGCCATCTAGCGGGCGACGAGCTCCTGGTCGAAGTCTCGCGACGGCTTGCCGCGTGCCTGCGGTCTGTGGACACGCTCGCGCGCCTCGGGGGCGACGAGTTCGCGCTCCTGCTCGAGGAGGTACGGGAGCCAAGCGACGCCGCGCGCGTTGCGGATCGCTTGCAGGTTGCGCTGCGCGGTCCGATCACGATTCGTGACTCGGAGGTTTTTACTTCGGCGAGCATTGGCATCGCGCTTTCTGGTCGCGTCGATGACCCTCCTCAATATCTGCTACGGAGCGCCGATCTGGCCATGTACCGCGCCAAGGAACACGGCCGCGGGCGATTCGAGTTGTTCGATCCCAAGATGCACACCGCGGCAATGGAACGCCTGCGGCTGGAGATGGACCTACGACGTGCCATCGAGCGCGATCAGCTTATTCTGCACTATCAACCGGTCTTCTCGTTAACGACGGGCGGCGTCGTCGCCGTCGAGGCGCTCATTCGGTGGCAGCACCCAGAGCGAGGCCTGATTCCGCCACTCGACTTCATTCCCGTCGCCGAGCGGACGGGAATGATTATCGAAATTGGAAACTGGGTTATCGCCCGCGCATGTGAGCAGCTGAAGCGGTGGGAACGGGAGTTCGGCTACGCGGCCCCGCAGTCAGTGTGGATCAACGTTTCGCCCAAGCAGTTTGCCCAGTGCGATCTCGCCGCGCAGGTGGGGAAACTGTTCGAGTCGCTTTCCTTCGAGCCTCGGCGGATCAAGTTCGAGATTACCGAGAGCATTATGCTCGAGGACATCGAAGTCGCGATGCGCACACTGGGTGATTTGCGAAGGCTGGGCGTTCAGGTGTTCATGGACGACTTCGGAACAGGCTACTCGTCGCTTACGTATCTCGGCCGATTGCCGCTCGACGGGATAAAAGTCGACCGGAGCTTCGTGAGCCAGATGGGAACCGATGTCCGGCAAGCGCAGTTGGTCGGCACAATCATCACCCTCATTCGAAATCTCGGACTGGAACCGATCGCCGAGGGTGTCGAGACCGACTATCAGGCAAAGCTACTGCGCGAAATGGGATGCGCCTTCGCCCAGGGTTTCATGTTTTGCCGACCCGTTCCGCCTCGTGAAATCGACGCGATGCTGCGGAGTTCAGCTCACTAGGGCCGGCCAAGGAATCGCCTCAATCGGGAACGATCCGAGCTGCCGCCTGATTTGGATGGCAAAACTCTATCGTTTTCTCTTTGGAGGCATCATGCGGCACGCCGCTCAAGTCGCGCTGCTTCTGCTGCTAGCTGCGGCAGGATGTGGCGGTTCAAGCACCGCTCCCGGCAACAACAACAACACGGGGAATCCGCCCCCGCAGAACAATCCGCCGTCGACAAGCAGTGACATCAGCGTCACGAACGATTACTTCGATCCCGTCTCGACGACGGTTGCCGTCGGCACCAAAGTGACCTGGACATGGAACACCTGCTCCAGCGATGGCTATGGTGGCCAAACTTGCGTCAGTCACAGCATTCTCTTCGACGACGGCGCGAACGCCCCCACGCAGCAGCAGGGGTCCTGGTCGCGCACGTTCACGGCGGCTGGCACGTACAAGTATCACTGCACGATTCATGGTGCGGCGATGTCGGGAACGGTCGTCGTTCAGTGACCGCCTAACGGCGCGTCGTATCGCGCGGCGCGGGACGGCGCAGTGATGTGTCGCGCTGCGGGTCGGACGTCACCCGGCCCGTGGCGTCGACCCGAAAACGCGCCCGCCGGCCGTCGGTGACGTAGACGTTATAGCAACCCGCGCGTAGCGGAGTCGGCCCGGCGTTCACGATATAGCCTGCCGGCGGCACCCCATACTCGACGCGGGACGGCGCGCCATTCGAGCCGGTGGCGACGATCTGCCAGAGCACCGCCTCGTTTCCACACGCGACGACCGAGAGCCCGTAGATCGTGCCTGCCGGGCCGCGCCCGGTGGTGTCAGAGAGGACGAACACCGGTTTGAGCGGCGTCGTGCCGGGTTCCACCCGTACCTCGTTCACCAGCGATTCACACGAGGCGAGCACGAGCGTGAGCGCGATTGCGCTCGCCGCGATACATAATCGTGTTCTCGTAGTGACTTGACTCACAGCGTGAAGAGAGATATGCACACAGAGTGTGCGGTCGTTGTGGATTTGTCGTCTTCAGCCGCGCGCTCGACCACGCGGCTTTGCTTTAGAGGGTGTTTGCCCCGTGGGCACGGCGAATGCACTGCAAGGGTTGCCGCGCGATGGAACAGTAGCGCAGTAGGTGGGGGCGCGGCGAGGGAGTGTGGGGCATACCGAGTTGGGGAGGGGCTCGTCGCTCCTCCCCGCTCGATTTTATCGGCCGACGCCGGCCTCAGCGGGCAGTCGCACGCTTCAACATCGCGGCTCGAGGAGCAGACCGGTGCAAGACTTGGATGAGCGGGCTTTGGTCGATCGAGTCATGGTCGAATGGTGGGACTCTGCCGCGCATGCGCTCCCGTGGGCAGCTATGCCCCTCGATGATCGCTACGGAGAGCTCCGTCGCCTCGCGACGGCACTGGTCTCGTCAGCTGTCGTCAGCGGAGGTCACTCGCGAGACCCTCAGGAATCGGGCGCGAGAAATGGGGTAATCGCCGCCGCGATCGACCATGGTCGGTATCGAGGGCATCAGGGCGGCACCTGGGAACTGCTCCTGTTCGAGCTGACCTTCCTGAGCGATGCGTTGCGCGTGGCCGTTCGCGGCTCGGCACTGCCGCCGATCGTCAGTGCGCAATTCGAGCGGGAGCTCGCCGCCGGACTGCGGGTGGCAAAACCCGCGTGCTCGCTGGGCCTCCGCGAAGCGATTCACGAGCAGAGCTCGTCGCATCGCGCGATCGACAGCTGAATCGAACCTAACGAGTTAAGAACAGCGCTGCTTCGCTCAGTCCGTGAGTGCCGCAGAAGGCGATGGCGTTGCCGCGACGCTCACGTCAATCGGCAAACGATGGCCATTGCGCTCCTCAACGTGATCGAGCAGGCCCTGCCAGACCGCCGCGAATGCATGCCCGACGTCGGTCGGCGCTTTTCCCCGGGCGAATTCGGCGGTGTTGCCCGCAACCCAGAACGGCGGCTCGTCGCTGACGTTGAGTGAGTCGTAAATGCTCTTCACGTCGCGGTAGATGAGCGCCGCGTTCGCAGTGTGCGCGTAAAACCCCGGACGGTAGCGTGCGTCTGATAGGACGCGCGCCGTCCACGCTTTGTAATACTCGCGCATCGCTTGCGGCACGGCGTTCATGTGCTCGACGTCGAGAAAGATCACAGTCCCGGCCGGAAAGCCCTCGGCCTGTGTGCGGGCGATGGCGTCATCTGCCTCGCTACGGCCGCGGGCGGCGCTCACGAAGTGCGCCGAGCAGGTAGAACCAGGTTCGGCGCGCGGCTGAACGACGACCTTCATCGGAACGCGCTTCGTGACATAGCTGATGACGGTTCGACCGTGGCGCTGTCTCACGTGCCTAACGCGATGCCTCACGAGTTTCGTCACGACTTCCGCTTCACCGGGCGTTTTCCCCCACGTCTGTTGCCCGACGTAAACAACGGCGAGCCCCCATCCCATTCGCGACAGCTCGTCGCGCTTGCCCGACCAGCTCGCGTCTCGGTGACAGGGTGTGGAGGGCAAGTAATAACCAACCCATTCGTACGAGCCGTCGTCGCGCCACGCCTGCATCGCGTCGTCGCCAGGGAATTTGCTCGTGTCGAATCCCAGGTGTCGACCCGCGGTCGCCGCAGTTGTGCCCTCCTCGGCCGACGCGAGCTCGGTCGAGGCGTACGAGAGCGGATTCGACAACTCGTCGAAGTTCGATCCGACGTGGCCACGGATGCCGAAGACAACGGCGCCGGCGAGCAGAAGCGTCAGGACGTCGCGGGGCTTGGACAACGGCTCCTCCAGATGCGCTCGTTTGCGGCGCCCGAACCAACGAGCGTCCTTGACCCTACCCGTAGTTAGGCAGAAGGTTCCGTGAAACCTGCTGCGAGCTGGAGTGTGAGACGCGTTTTTTTTCACGCTGCCTTGGGCGTCACGGTAGCGCTCGTGTTCTCCTTGCGAGCGCAAGCGCAGGGCCCCGTCGAATGGCCGACGTATGGGAGTGACGCGGCCGCGACCAAGTATTCTCCGCTCGCCGACATCAAGCGCGACAATGTCCAGCGCCTAACGATCGCATGGCGGTGGCGTGTGGGGGAACAGCCGATCCCGAGAACCGATAGCACGAAGGCGGCGCGTCCAGGGACTTTCGAGGCGACGCCGCTCATGATCGGTGACACGCTGTACTTCAGCACGCCGTACAATCGCGTCGTCGCGATGGACGCCAATACCGGGCGACCCTTCTGGATCTATGATCCGCGCGCATATGCGTTCGGGCAGCCATCGAACGGCACCGGCTTCGTGCACCGCGGCGTCGCTACATGGACGAATCGACACGAGCGGCGAGTCTTCATCAATTCGCGCTGGCGCCTGATCGCTCTCGATGCGCACACGGGGAAGCCGATTCGCGATTTCGGTGACACTGGTGTCGTGGATCTCACGGCTCAGCTTCGCCGTCCCGTCAACAAGTTGCACTACACCAACACATCGCCGCCCGTGGTCTGGGGCAATGTCGTCATGGTCGGCAACGGCGTCGGCGACCGACTGGTCTATCCCGACGACCCGCCCGGCGACGTGCAGGCGTTCGACGTCCGCACAGGGAAGCGCGTGTGGGACTTCAATCCGATTCCGCAGCCTGGCGAATTTGGCAACGAGACGTGGGAAGACAGCTCATGGAAACACACCGGGCACACGAATGTCTGGGCGCCATTTAGCGTCGACAGCGCGCGTGGTCTGGTCTACCTTCCTCTGAGCACACCGAGCAACGATTGGTACGGTGGCGCGCGCAAAGGCGACAACCTGTTCGCAGAGTCGATCGTGTGTCTAGATGCGCGAACAGGAAAGCGAAAGTGGCATTTCCAAACGGTGCATCACGGCTTGTGGGACTACGACATCCCCGCGCCTCCCGTATTGGGCACAGTGACCGTCAACGGCCGCCGCATTGACATCGTTGCTGTTCCTACAAAGATGGGTTTTCTCTTCGTCTTCGATCGCGTCACTGGTCGACCGGTCTGGCCAATTGTCGAGAAGCCCGTTCCCACGAGCGACGTTCCAGGCGAGCGCACTGCTGGCACTCAGCCATTTCCGGCCAAGCCAGCACCCTTCGCTCAGCAAGGCTTCGCCGAGAACGACCTCATCGACTTCACGCCGGAGATCAAGCAACGGGCGCTGGCGGCAATCGCGTCCTATCGGATCGGTCCACTCTTCACGCCGCCATCGAAGGCGGGCACGATCGTCGTGCCGGGTGCAATCGGCGGTGCCGGCTGGGGTGGCGGGGCCTTCGATCCGGAAACGGGGTTGATCTACATCAAGGCCACAAACTCGCCGGCGCTTTACAAGATTCTCAAGATGGAATCGGCCTCGGATACGGTCGACGCACCGTATATGGTCGACCTGCCGCATTCGACTCCATCGCTTTTGTTAGGCGCGGCCGCCGACTCGGCGACGGAGCACCAGCCGCCATGGTCCGAGCTGCCGATCAACAAACCGCCTTACGGCACGCTTACGGCGATCGATCTCAACACCGGAGACCGACTTTGGCAGATCACCCTGGGTGACTCACCGCAGATCCGTCGAAACCCGCTGCTGCGCGGCGTGTCGCTGCCGCCGCTGCTTGGCGTAGCAGGCGCGCCCGGGGCAATCGTGACGCGCGGCGGGCTCGTGTTTGTCTCCGGAGGCGGGTCGACGCTCTATGCGATCGATAAGGCCACGGGCGCCACCCGTTGGCAGGCGGATCTCGGCCGCCCTGCGTACTCGGTGCCCATGACGTATCGAACCCGGACTGGAAGGCAGTTTGTCGTCATCGCCACGGGCGCGGGGCGCGACGCTGAGCTCGTCGCCTTCGAGCTGGGCGACGGTAGCGCCGAACAACGCAACTGAGCGGCGAGCTCGCCCAAGCGTGCCGGTCTCGGCTGATCGGCGATTGCGCGCGGTCCAGGCGCAATCCTTGTAATGATGAGCGGAGCAGGCACTTTGGATGGGGGCTTTATGAAATGGTCAACACTGCGAGCTGCGTCGGTGGTGGGAATCGCGATGACGTTCGCCGCGTGCAGCGGGAAACCAAAAGACGAGGCAAGCTTCAAGGCCTCGGTCGACTCGATGACGCCGCATCTCGACAGCACGAAGGCGGCGCTGGATTCGTCGAAGAAGGGCGCCGCGATCGGCGCGCAGGTCGATACGACGAAGCTCGGCGCAGCGAAGACGGAGAGTATCCTCTCGAAGGCGCGTAAATCCCCGTGACCAAGTCGATCGTCCTCGTCGACGGATCGAACGTCGCGCATTCGACGGAGGGCGAGAAGGCGCAACTGGGGAACATTCTCGCCGTGCGCGAGAAGCTCGCTGAAGAGGGGTTGGAACCCGTCGTCGTCGTCGACGCGTCGCTTCGCCATCAGATCGACGATCCGGCCGGCTACGAGCAGCTCGTGGACCAGGGAGTCGTAAGGCAGGCACCGGCAGGAACCGATGCCGATTATTTCATTCTCGCCTTCGCGCGCGAGCTCGACGCGCGCATCGTATCGAACGATCGCTACCGGGACCGACTCCGTGATTTTCCGGACGCGACGGATCGCTTGATCAGATTTATGATCGTCGAGCGGGAAGTAGTGCTCGAGCGGAGAGCCGGGAAGCGTGCACCCGGCCGGAAGCGGAGCGGGCGATAATAGCGCTCCTGACATTCTGAGCGCAGCGAAGGATCTGCTTTCCGTCCACCGAAAGCAGATCCTTCGTTGCTTGCGCTCGCGGAAAGGCAAGCGCCTTCGAACCTCAGCATGACGAGCACCGGTAACCTTTGCACTGGGCCGAGCGTCCTAACAACCGGCGCAGTGTCCCCTTTCCAGAGGTCGTAATGCCTTCCTCGCACGTCTTGCGCACGCTCGCTGCCGTTGTCGGCGTCGTCGTGCTCACCTCGTCGTCCGCGATCGCACAGGCGCAAAATACCGGCTCGTCCCTCGTGAAGGGGGTGAGCGTAGAAGGCATCACCGAGTACCGACTCCCGAACGGTCTCAGGGTCCTGCTCTTCCCGGATAAGTCGAAGCCACAGACGACAGTGAACATCACCTACCTCGTCGGTTCACGGCAGGAAGGTTATGGCGAGACGGGCATGGCGCACCTGCTGGAACACATGCAGTTCAAGGGAACGCCGAAGCATCGTCATCCCTCGGAGGAGATCACGCAACACGGCGCGACCTTCGACGCGACCACCTCGTTCGACCGGACGAATTTTTTCGAGACGTTTACCACGGCTGATTCGAGTCTTGCCTGGGCGCTCGATCTCGAAGCGGATCGAATGACGAACAGCTTCATCGCGCGCGAAGATCTCGACAAGGAGATGCCGGTCGTGCGGAACGAGTTCGAGAAAGATGAGAACAGCCCGTTCGTTGTCACGCTGAAGCGTGTGTTAGGCACGGCATACCTGTTCCACGCTTACAGTCATCTCCCGATTGGTGCACAGAGCGACATCGAAAACGTGCCGATCGAGAGGCTGCAGGGGTTCTATCACAAGCACTATCAGCCGGACAACGCGATTCTGATGATCGCGGGCACCTTCGACGAACAGCGTGCGCTTGGCCTTGTGCAGGAGAAGTTCGGCGCCATCCCGCGTCCGACGCGAGTGCTCGATCAGACATACACGGTCGAGCCGACCCAGGACGGCGAGCGGATGGCGACTATACGTCGCACGGGTAACGCGCAGCTCATCATGTCGTTCTATCACATTCCCGCGGGAACGCATCCCGATTTCCCGGCGATCGACGTTTTGACACGGATCCTCGGCGATCCGGCTTCCGGCCGCTTGCAAAAGGGGCTGGTCGAGACGAAAAAGGCTTCGGCGGTGCAGGCGAACAATCTTCAGCAGCACGATCCGGGTGGTCTCTTCCTCGCCGCGCTACTGCAGAAGACGCAGTCGATCGATAGCGCCGAAGCAGCGCTGTTCAACGCGGCGACCGAGATCGCGACGACGAAGCCGCCGACCACCGAAGAGGTCGAACGCGCGAAAACAGACGTACTCAAGAACTTCGACCTCGCGCCGACCAATACCGGTCGCTTCGGGTTGGAGCTGAGTGAGTGGATGGCGATGGGCGACTGGCGGCTGTTCTTCTATCACCGCGATCAGGTGAAGAAGGTGACAGTCCAGGACGTTCAGCGCGTCGCGAGCGCATACCTCAAGGAATCGAATCGCACCGTGGGTCTCTTCATTCCGACGGAGAAGCCGGATCGGACGGAGATCACCGCAGCGCCGAGCGTGGACTCCTTGCTCAAGGGCTACAAGAGCGATGTCGTGGTCGCGACAGGCGAGTCGTTCGACCCGTCGCCGACGAATATCGAGTCACGCATTCATCGCAGTGCGCTGAAGTCGGGCTTCCGGCTCGCCCTCGTGCCGAAGAAAAATCGTGGCGAAGCCGTTTCGGCGGTCGTGAGCCTCCGCATCGGGAACGAAAGGGCACTCGCGAATCGTTCGATGCTGCCGAATCTCACGGCGCAAATGCTGATGCGCGGTACGAAGTCGCTCAACCGCCAACAGATTACGGATTCGCTCAACAAGTTGAAGGCGAAGGTGACAATCGCGATGGCGTCAACTGGGAATGTGCGCGCGACTGTCGAAACGACCCGCCCGAACTTCGCCGCGACGTTGAGGCTCGTCGGCGACATGCTTCGCCAACCGGCATTCGACCAGACGGAATTCGAGCAGGCGCAGCGTGAGGCGATCACCAGCGTCGAGTCCCAGCGAGGGGAACCGTTGATGGTCGGCCAGATCACCTTTGCTCGGGAGATCGGACGCTACGAGAAGGGCCATCCGCGGTACGTTCCGCTGCCCGAGGAGCAGATCGAGGGTTACAAGGCGGCGACGCTTGCCGATGTTCGCAAGTTCTATACAGAGCTCTACGGCGCGTCGACGGGCGAGCTTGCCGTCGT
>DATBBP010000244.1:0-2706 GCA_036270935.1 Gemmatimonadaceae bacterium | reverse complement strand
ATGGTGATCATCGGCGGTGTGCTTCAGGAGAATCCGTTCTTCGTTCCGCCGGGTGACTTCCTCCGCGAGATCAGGGCACGAGAGTCCGAGCGCGACGTCACCATAACGAGTTGACGGAATGATCCGTGAGATTCAACGGCTACGGATCGCGCTCCGGGATCTCGTGGCCCTGTCGACCTTGCCGGCGGCGTGGGCCGGCAGAGACCCGGCGACCATTGCCGCCGGCCTCACCGACGTGCTCGCCAGCGCGCTCCAACTGGACTTCGTTTTCGTTCGGCTACTCGATCGGAATGGTGGCGCACCGGTGGAGGTGACGAAGGGCAACGGCTGGAGCTCTTTTCCAACCTTGGTCGACGCCCAACTCGGCGCCCTCACGCGTAAACCGCGCAAAGATGTGATCACGAACCTCGGTGATTGCGCACAGCGCTACCGCGCTCTCATCTCACCGATCGGCTTTGACGGCGTAGGCGGGATGGTCGCCGTGGCCTCGGATCGTCCCAACTTTCCAACCGACACGGAGCATCTGCTGCTTTCGGTAGCGACGAATCACGCGGCGCTCGCATTCCAGAGTGCTCAACTCGTTCAAGATCTGCGCATCGCGGAGGAGGAGCTCGTCCGAGCTCGCGACGACCTCGAGACGAAGGTTACGGAGCGAACCGGCGAGTTGCGTCGCACGAGCGCTGAGCTGCAAGCGATCCTCGATGCGTCGCCGGTCGGCATGGTGCTCCTCCGCGCAGACCGCACCGTGCTGAGATGCAACGCGGCCTTCGAGCGACTGTTTGGTTGGCGCGCCGACGAAGTCGTCGGTCGGCGAACGCCATTGACCGATGCCATCGGCCACCAGGCGACGCCAATGGGTACTTGCCGCTACTCGCCGATCGAGATCAGGATGACGCGCAAGGACGGATCGGAGTTCGACGCGGCGCTTGCCTGCGCGCCGCTTGTTGGCGACGAAGGGCACACCGCGGGGCTCGTCGCCAACGTCGTGGACATCAGTGATCGAAAACGCGCCGAAGAGGGACAGCGCAAAGCCGAAGCGGAGCTGGCGCACGTCACTCGCCTAACGACGCTGGGGGAGATGGCGGCATCGATTGCCCACGAGATCAATCAGCCATTGACGGCGATCGTCGCGAACGCCACGGCGTCGCGCAACTGGCTGATGAGACCCGAGCGAGGCCTCGACCGCGTCCACGACGCTCTGGCCGACATCGTCAACGATGGACATCGCGCCGCTGAGGTCATCCAGCGCGTGAGACAGCTCGCGACGAAAAGCGATCCGAAGAAAGGAGACCTCGACGTCAACGAAGTGATTCATGAGGTGGCGACGCTGATGCGAAGCGAGATGCAGACTCAGCGCGTCGACTTTGGTATGTCACTCGCGCGCGGGCTGCCGGTCGTGCTCGCGGACCGAGTGCAATTGCAGCAGGTCATCATCAATCTCGTCGTCAACGGCGTCGAGTCGATGGCCGGCATTTGCGACCGCCCACGAGAGCTGTTCATTCGTTCGGAAGCATGCGAGGATCGCGTGGCCGTCTCGGTGCATGACTCCGGCGTGGGCGTCGACATGCGTGTCGTCGACCGGCTGTTCGACGCGTTCTACACCACCAAGCCGCGTGGGATGGGCATGGGCCTCTCGATCAGCCGGTCGATTATCGAGGGTCACGGCGGGCGCCTCTGGGTGACGCCTAACGCTAACCACGGCGCGACGTTCCAGTTCGCTCTGCCGGCAAAGCCCTAGCTGGCTGGCGGACACAGGCCTCTGTACCATTGGGCATGCACCTGCCCTGCAATCCGCCAATTCTTCCGATGCTCGCCAACCGAGTCGCCGAGTTGCCCCCCGGCGAGGGCTGGATCTTCGAGCCGAAGTGGGACGGCTTCCGAACGCTGATCTTCCGCGACGGGGACGAGCTGTTCATGCAGAGCCGCGACGAGAAGCCGCTGGACCGATATTTCCCCGAGCTCGCCGAGCCGCTCAAGGCACAGCTTCCAAGTCGCTGCGTCCTCGACGGTGAACTGGTCATCGCGTTAGGCGACGCGCTCGACTTCGAGGCTCTGCAACTGCGTCTCCACCCCGCGGCGTCGCGCGTGAAGAAGCTTGCCGGCGAGATGCCGGCGTCGGTCGTCTTCTTCGATCTCCTGTGCGTCGACGACCACGATCTGCGCGCGCTGCCATTCACCGAGCGCCGCAAGCGGCTCGAGAAAGTGCTGGCGAGCGCCGATGCGCCGCTTCACATCACGCCTGCGACACGCGACCGCGCCACCGCGGCGGACTGGTTTCGTCGATTCGAAGGCGCGGGGCTCGACGGCGTCATCGCAAAGGCCGAGAAGGGCGTCTACGAGCCGAACAAGCGCGTGATGCTCAAGGTGAAGCACGAGCGCGACTGCGATTGCGTCGTTGCCGGCTTCCGCTGGCACAGGAACGGCAAGAACACGGCGATCGGCTCATTGCTCCTCGGCTTGTACGACGACGACGGCAATCTGGAGCACGTGGGCGTCTGCGCGAGCTTTACGGACAAGAAGCGCCATGAGCTCGTCGAGTTTCTTGCTCCTTTCCGCGAGCGCGCGCGCGACGGGCATCCGTGGCGGGCGTGGGCCGAGGCCGAGCCTAACGAGGGCATGCATCGGCGTCCGGGCGCACAGAGCCGATGGAGTCAGGGGAAGGATCTCTCCTGGGAGCCGGTCCGCCCCGAGATCGTCGCCGAGGTC
>DATBBP010000243.1:0-9718 GCA_036270935.1 Gemmatimonadaceae bacterium | reverse complement strand
ACCGGCGTCCGGCCGATCAGCCGCCACCCACCTGGCAACGTGAGCGGATATACGCCCGTCTGACTGCCGCCAATCCCGACCGAGCCGGCTGGCACCGCCATTCGCGGCGCGGCGCGCCTCGCCGTCGCGATCGCCTCGGGTAGTCCCCCCATGTAGGCGAATCCGGGCGCGAACCCAAGCATGTACACGCGATAGCTCGCCCCGCTGTGCAGCCGCACGACTTCGTCCGACGTGAGATCGTGCAGCTGACCGACCTCCTCGAGATCGGGGCCATACTCGTTGCCGTAGCAGACCGGGATCTCCACCGTGCGAGGCGGTAGGATCGACTCGTCCACCAGCCTTCGCAACCTTCCCTCGATCGCGGCCGCAAATCGAGCATGCGGCGTGCTCTGGCTGTCGCCGTTAGGCACCGCGCCTGGCTCGTAATGAACAGCGACGCTGGCGAACGCCGGAACGAGCTCGATCATTCCGGGTAGGGGGTGCTCGGTGAGCCGTGCACATACGGCTCGGACAAGCCGATGAGTCTTCTCGTCGATCGTGTCGCCGAGGTGGATCAGGAGGGCTCGGTCTCCGAGCGGAGACAGACGGACAGGGTTCACGCCTGAATTTGGCGAGGCAGTCGGCGCTCCGTCAGGAGTCTCTCTCTTGTCATCCTAAGGAGCGCAAAAGGATCTACTTTTCGCTGGCGCTCAAAGCAGATCAGTCTCATTTGGAGTCGCACGCGCTGCTCGCGCGTGCTCCCGCTCCTCTCGCCTGCCACGCTACCACTACGCGGGCGCCGACTCCGGTGCCCGACTCGGCACAGCCGCCCTCGCCTTCTTTCGCGAGAATCGTTGCTGCAGCTCGTCGAGGTACGTGTAGAACACCGGCGTCACGTACAGCGTAACCAATTGGGAGAACGCCAAGCCGCCGACGACTGCGACACCTAACGGTCGACGCGTCGACGCGCCCGCGCCCCAGCCGACCGCGATCGGGATCGCGCCCATGAGTGCTGCCATCGTCGTCATCATGATCGGCCGAAAGCGGACGCTCGCCGCCTCGAGGATCGCATCGGTAGGCGTGCGGTTTCCTGCCCGCTGTGCCTCGATCGCGAAATCGATCATCATGATCGCGTTCTTCTCGACGATACCGATGAGCATGATGATCCCGACGAAACCGTAAATATCCAAATCCAAGCGAAACAAGATGAGCGTGACCAAGGCGCCAAACGCCGCGAACGGCAAACCCGACAGAATGGTCACTGGATGGATGAAGCTCTCGTAGAGCACGCCGAGAATCACGTAGATCACGAAGACGGCGAGGATCATAAGCATCACGAGGCCCTGTTGCGTCGTCACGAACGCCTCGGCGAGCCCCGAGAATCCAGCAGCGACAGTCGCTGGCAGCACCTGCGACGCCTCGCGGTTCACGGTCTGCAATCCCGTACCGAGCGACACACCATTCGCCAGGTTGAACGAGATCGTCACCGACGGCAGCTGGCCGGAGTGATTCACCGTCACTGGTCCGACACTGTTCACGAACCGTGCGACGGTGCTCAGCGGCACCAGCGGTCCGCGGTTCGAGCGCACCCAGAGCTTCCCGAGCGATGGAATGTCCGCCTGGTATTGCGGGAGGAGCTCCATGACCACCCAGTACTCGTTCGTCGACGTGTAGATCGTCGACACCTGGCGCTGGCCGAAGGCGTCGTAGAGCGTGTTCTCGATCTCCATCGCCGAGACGCCGAGCTGTCCGGCCGTCTCGCGGTCGATCTCGACGGTGACCTGCGGGTTCTCGATCAATAGATCACTCGTCACGTCCGTGAGCGCCGGCTGCTGCCGCAGCCGCGATTCCAGCTCGCGCGCCGAGGCGTTGAGCGTATTGATATCGCCGCTCTGGAGCGTGTACTGGTATAAGCTCTTCGACGCCAGGCCGCCGATCGAGATCGCCGGCGGATTTTGAATGAACACGGCGATGTCCGGCACGCTCTGCACGGTCTTCGTGAGATCGCGGGCGATGTCATCGGCGCTGCGCTTGCGCTCGTCGATCGGCTTGAGATCGATCGTGAGCTGGCCCTGGTTCGCCGCCGCCGTGGTGCCGACCGACGACGTCACGGACCGTACATCGGGATCCCGCGCGATCACCGCCGCAACGTCACGCTGGTGGTCGACGAGAGCGTCGTAGGAAACGCCCTCCGCCGCCTCGGTCGTCGCCAGCAGCTGGCCCGTGTCGTCCGTCGGAAAAAGGCCCTTCGGCATCGACCAGAAGAGCCATGCAGTCGCGACGAGAATAATCAGCGAGAAGACGAGCGTCGCCGGCCGGCGCGCCATCACCCAGACGAGAGTGCGCTCGTACAGACCGAGCGTCCGCTCATAGAAGCGCTCAGTGACCTGGTACATGCGTCCGTGCTCACGCTGGTGCTCGGAACGGAGAAAGCGGCTCGACAACATCGGCGTCAACGTCAGCGATACGAATCCGGACACGAGGATCGCGACACCGATCGTGACCGCAAACTCGTGAAACAGCTTGCCGATGATGCCGCCCATGAAGAGGAACGGAATGAAGACGGCCGCCAACGACAGCGTCATGGAGAGAATGGTAAAGCCGACTTCGGCCGCCCCATCAATGGCCGCTTCCATCCTCGGCTTGCCCATCTCGAGGTGCCTAACGATGTTTTCGAGCATGACGATCGCATCATCGACAACGAAGCCCACAGCGAGCGTGAGGGCCATCAATGAAAGGTTGTCGAGGCTGTAATGCAGCAGATACATGACAGAAAACGTCCCGATGATCGACATCGGCAGCGCCAAGCTCGGGATCACGGTCGCCGAGATGTTGCGCAGGAACAAGAAGATCACGAGGACGACGAGCACGAGCGTCAGCTCGAGCGTGAACGTCACGTCCTTCACTGACGCTTCGATCGTCGCCGATCGGTCATACAGCGTCGAGACTTTGACGGATGGAGGGATCTCGGTTTGGAGCTTCGTGAGCGCGGCCTTCACACGATTCGCGACGTCGACGGTGTTGGTCCCTGGTTGGCGCTGGATGGCCAACACGATCGAGCGCGCGCCGTCGAACCAGCTCGCGGTCTTGTTGTTCTGGACGTCGTCGGTGATACGTCCCAGCTCGCTCAGGTGCACTGGCGCACCGTTGCGATAGGCGACGATCATGTCCTTGAAGGCGAGCGCGTTGTCGAGCTGGCCGGTCGCTTGAATCGTGAGCGCCGTCTTCGGTCCCCAGAGAACACCCGTCGGCATGTTGACGTTCTGATTCGTCACCGCCGTGGCCACGTCTTCGAGCGCGATACCGCGCGTCGCGAGCTGTGACGGGTCGAGCTGGATGCGCACCGCGTATTTCTGCGCGCCGTAGACGAGCACCTGCGCCACGCCACCCACCATCGAGAGCCGCTGCGCGAGTGTCGTTTCACCAAACTCGTCGAGCGTCGACAATGGAACTTCGTTGGACGTCAGCGCCAGAGTAAGAATTGGCGCATCTGCGGGATTAGTCTTTTGATAAGAAGGCGGGATGATGCCTTGGGGCAGCTGTCGAATCGTCTGCGCGATTGCCGCCTGCACGTCCTGCGCGGCCGCGTCGATGTTCCGGTCGAGCGCGAACTGAATGACAATCTGCGACTGTCCGAGACTCGACGTCGACGTCATGTTGTCGATGCCCGCGATCGTCGAGAACGCCTTTTCGAGCGGCGTCGCGACCGTTGCCGCCATGGTTTGCGGGCTCGTCCCGGGGAGCGTCGCGCTCACCGTGATCGTCGGAAAGTCGACGTTAGGCAAGTCGCTCACCGCCAATTGGCGGTAGGCGACAATACCGAAGACCAGAATTCCGATCATGACGAGCGTCGTCATGACGGGGCGTTTTATGAAGACAGTGGTGAAATTCATATCAATTGAACTGTCATCTTGAGCGAAGCGAAGGATCTACTGTCCCGTGATAGGAGCAAAGCCAATACACCAAGCACACTAGATCCTTCGTCGCTGACGCTCTGGATGACGTGTGAAAAGTCAATCCGCGCCCACCGGTGCCAGCTCGGCCGAAGGACCTCGGCGCCGCAGTGAACGCCCGGCCCACGCTTGGAGCTCGTCGAGGTACGTGTAGAACACCGGCGTGACATACAAGGTGACGATCTGCGAGAAAGCCAACCCTCCAACGACCGCGATGCCCAACGGGCGGCGCGATGCCGCGCTCGCACCGACGCCGATCGCGATCGGCAGCGTTCCCGCAATCGCCGACACGGTCGTCATCATAATCGGACGGAAGCGCACGGTCGCCGCCTCGACGATCGCCTTCGCCGGCGAGACGTGCTCGGCGCGCTCGCGCGCGATCGCGAAGTCGATCATCATGATCGCGTTTTTCTTCACGATCCCGATCAGCATCACGATGCCCACGTAGCCGTAGACCCCCAGCTCGACGTGGCATACCCACAGCGCGAACAGCGCGCCGAACGCGGCGAATGGAAGACCCGTCAGGATCGTTACGGGATGGATGAAGCTCTCGTAGAGAATGCCGAGAATTATGTAAATGATGAACACGGTGATCAGGAGCAGCAGCCCTAACCCCTTCTGCGACTGCTCGAACGCCTGCGCCTGGCCCGAGAAACCGGTCGTGATCGTGGCGGGGAGATTGTTGCGTGCAAGCTGGTTCACGCGGTCGACGGCCGCACCGAGTGAAACGTTCGGCGCGAGATTGAACGACATCGTCACCGACGCCATCTGCCCTGAATGCGCGACGCTCAAGGGGCCCGTCGTCTGCTCGAAGTAGGCGACATCCGACAGCG
Organism: Gemmatimonadaceae bacterium; assembly: GCA_036270935.1. Lineage (GTDB taxonomy): Bacteria > Gemmatimonadota > Gemmatimonadetes > Gemmatimonadales > Gemmatimonadaceae > AG2. The sequence continues at coordinate 4,953 of DATBBP010000243.1, read as the reverse complement.
GCACCTGCTTGCCGTTCGCGCCCGGCACGAAGAACTGCTGCAACGCGCGCGCATCGAGCTGGGCGCTCGGCACCGTCTCCATTACGACCCAGTACTCGTTACTCGGCGTGTAGATCGTGGAGACCTGCTGCTGATTGTACGCGTTGGCGAGCGCGTTCTCGATCGCCATCGGCGTCACGCCTAACGAGAGGGCACGCTGCCGGTCGATGTGAATCATCAGCAGCGGACTCCGGTTCAGCAGATCGGACGTCACACCCGTGAGCATTGGCTCACGCTCCAGCACCGTCATGAAGCGGTTCGACTGTCGATAGAGATCCTCGATGTCGGGGCCGCGGAGTGTGAACTGATACTGACTCTTCGCCGATCGGCCACCGATGCGAATCGCGGGTGGATTCTGCACGTAGAAAGCGAGTCCCGGGATCCCCGACATGCGCCGCATTAGCTCGTTCACCATGACGTCCGCGCTCGGCCGCTGCCCCTCCGGCTTCAGCGTCAGATTGAACTGCGCCTGGTTGCTCGACCCCATGCCGCCACCGACGTTCACCGTGAACGACTCGATGTCCGGATCACGCTCGAGCCGCCGTGCCGCGATCTGCTCCAGTCGCAGCATCTCGGGAAACGAAGTGCCCTGTGCGGCCTCCGCCGTCGCGTTCAGCTGGCCCGTGTCGTCGGGCGGAAAGAGGCCCTTCGGAATCACCACCCACAGCACGACCGTGAACACGAGGACCAAGCCCGAGAACGCAAGCGCCACCGGCCGATGCTCCATGATCCAGCCCAGACTTCGCTCGTAGGCGCGAAGCGAGGCATCGAACGCCCGCTCGCTCGCGAGGTACAGACGGCCGTGCCGCTCCTCGCCGTGTGCCTTCAGCATCCTGCTACACAGCATCGGCGTCAGCGTCAACGACACGACGCCCGACACGAGGATGGCGACGGCGATCGTGATTGCAAACTCTTTAAACAGCTGCCCGATGATCCCGCCCATGAACATCAGCGGAATGAAGACGGCAGCGAGCGACAACGTCATTGATAGAATTGTAAATCCCACTTCCTGCGCCCCCTCGAGCGCCGCTTGCATCGGCGGACTGCCCTGCTCCACGTGCCGCACAATGTTCTCGAGCATGACGATTGCGTCGTCGACGACGAAGCCCACGGCGAGCGTCAATGCCATCAGCGACAGATTGTCGATGCTGAAGCCAAGGAGCTGCATCACCGAGAACGTCCCGATGATCGACATCGGTAGCGTCAGCGTCGGGATCATCGTCGCGACGACGTTTCGCAGGAACAGGAAGATCACAAGTACGACGAGCGCGAGCGCGACCATCAGCGAGAGCTTTACGTCGCTCACGGACTGCTCGATCGAAACCGACCGGTCATACTGGACCCGCAGCTTCACCGTCGGCGGCAAACCCTTCTCGATCTCGGCGAGCGCCTTCTTCGCTGCGCTCGCGACCTCGACCGTGTTCGTTCCAGGCTGCCGGTCGACCGCCAGCCCGATCGACCGCTCGCCGCCGACCCAGCTCGCAGTCTTGTTGTTCTGAATGTCGTCCTTCACCGTACCCAGATCGCCCAGCCTCACGGCTGCGCCATTCTTGTACGTCACGATCAGCCGGCGAAAATCGTCGGCGTCGTTCATCTGGCCGGTCGCCTGCACGGTGAGCGTCTTGTCCGGCCCGTAGAGAACGCCCGTCGGTAGCATCACGTTGTTCTGGCGGATGGCGTTCGCGACCTGCGACACGCCGATGCCGCGCGACGCAAGCTGCTGCGGATCGAGCTGCACGCGCACCGCGTACTTGGCCGAGCCCCAGACCCCCACATCCGCGACCCCCTCGACCATCGAGAGCCGCTGCGCGATCGTCGTCTCCGCGTACTCGTCGAGCCGCGTCAGCGGCAGCACGTTCGAGGTCAGCGCGAGGAAGAGAATCGGCGCCTGCGACGGATTGTGCTTGTGCGCCGAGGGCGGGAGCATGTTCGACGGCAAGTACGGCATCGTCTTCGAGATTGCCGCATTGACGTCCTGCGACGCGCTCTCGAGATCGCGGTCGAGCGAAAACTGCAGCGTGATGTTCGTCGAGCCGAGGCTCGAGTTCGACGTGATCTCGTCGATGCCCGCGATCGCCGAAAACGCCTTCTCGAGCGGCGTCGCGACCGTCGCTGCCATCGTCTCGGGGCTTGCACCCGGCGAGTTGGCGCCGACGCCGATCGTCGGATAGTCGACCGTCGGCAGGTCGCTCACCGGCAGCTGGCGGTAGGAGACAATCCCGAACACCAGAATTCCGATCATGAGCAATGTCGTCATGACCGGTCGCTTGATGAAGAGAGTCGTTAGGCTCATTGGGACCTCGTGCAGCGGTGCTTGGTGCGTGATGATCAGATTGTGCCAGGCATCAACCACCAAGGACCATCCATTACTTTCACCCTTTCGCCCGCCGGCGGTTGCCACGGCCGCCCACCTGACCGGCCGCCGCGCCGCCACCCGCCGAGTCGTTAGGCGAGCGCACGAGAACCCTTGCGCCCGGCGTGAGCCGCGACTGGCCGTCCGTCACCACGCGCGCGCCGTCGGTGAGTCCGCTGGCAACGATCGAGATCCCGCCCTCCGTCCGCTCGATCGACACCGGCCGCTGCTTCGCCGTATCGCCATCGACGACGTACACGTACGTCCCACGCTGGCCCGTCACCACCGCTTGCGTTGGCACCACGAGCGCGTTCTGCTCGATGAACAGGCGCAGCGTCGTCGACGCAAACTGCCCTGCCCACAGCGAGCCGTCCGTGTTCGGGAAGGTTGCCTTGAGCGTCACGGTTCCCGTCGTCGTATCGACGGCGTTGTCGATGAAGCTCAGCGTCCCCATCGCGGGAGCGGCCGCCATGGACGCGATGCCAGGAGGTGGATCGTCGCTTGCGCCGCCCTGCTGCTTCATCGCTGAGCCACCGGCCGGCGTCAGTTGCGCAGGCGCATCGACCGGCGTCCCCGTCGACGAGTCGGCAGAATTCGCGCTCGCGCCACCGCCAGGTATCGCGCTCACGGGAAGACCACCGTGTGCGCCGTATTGCAGAATCAACGGGAGCTGAGACGCTGGTACCGCGAATCGGACCATGATCGGCCGGACCTGATTGATCGTCACCAGCGGCGTCGCGCCATTGGCGTGCACGAGATTCCCGACTCGCACGAGGAGACTCCCCGTCTTTCCCGAGATTGGGGCTCGAACGGTGGCGTTTTCGAGATTGAACCGCGCCGTCGCAACCTGGGCGCGGTCGGCGCGCACGGTGGCAGCCGATGACGCCGACGTCGCCTCGAGCTGATCTCCTTCTTCCTTAGTGACGTATTTCTGCTCGATCAGCTTCGCGTAGCGCTCGACCTCTTTCTTGGCGTTTGCCGCGGTCGCACTGTCCCGCGCGAGCGTAGCGAGCGCCTGCTCGTACGCGTTGACGTATGGCCGCTCATCGATCTGAAAAAGCGGCTGGCCGCGCGTGACTTCCTGACCTTCGTCAAAGAGGACTTTGGTAATGAGCCCATCGACCTGCGAAGCCACCGCCGCCGACTGTATCGGCGTCACGATGCCATTCGCGTCGAGATTGTACGGGACCGGAGCCCGACGCGCGGACGTGACGGCCACGGCAACCGGCGGCCGCTGAGGACGATTCTGGGGCTTGGAACAGGCCGCCGCCGTGCACGCGGCCGCATATAGAATCGCGCGCGCATGGCGCGCGCGAAGGCGCAAGTAAGTCATTTATTCACGAGAAGGTCACAAGTACCGAAAGTTCGTCCCGAGCGTGTGTGCGTATAACGCATTGCTCGCGGCCGCCGTTCGGATCCGCGGACATAAAGAATACTTCACCCCTGTCAGGATTACGGCTCGTCGCCCCGAAGCGCTGGCACAGTCCGTCGGTGCGCTGTCACCGATCGTTCGCTTCCGAACGAATCCGGACCACGATTCCCCACGGGTCCGCCGCAAGCCAGTCACTTTGATCGCTTCGGACATCTCTTCGAGCGGCTGTTATGCTCCGAGCGGCCGCCTCGGCGTCGGCGACAGTCGGCACCAACACCTCCCACTCGAGCAGCCGCGCATCCTCGGGTCCGGCCGGTGGCGCCCCAGCCGCCCACGTATTCGTACCGAGATGATGGTGATACCCACCAGCGGAGAGAAAGAGCGCGCCGGGATAATTCCACACCGTTTTATCGAGGCCGAGACCTTCGTGGTAAAACGCCGCCGCATTCTCCAGGTCGCCGACGTGGAGGTGGACGTGGCCGATCACTGTCCCCGGTGGCATTCCTCGCCACGTCACGCCCTCCGCACTCTCAGCTGCCCCTTGCATCACACTTCCGACGTCGAGCGGAACCGTGGTCATCACCAACTGGCCGTCGTGATGCTTCCAGGTCGAGCGCGGACGGTCAGAATAGACTTCGATACCGAGTCCATCGGGATCGGTCAGGTAGATGGCCTCGCTCACGAAGTGATCCGACATTCCCGCATACTCACCGAGCTCCTCGAGGTGAGCGAGAAAACGCCCGAGCGACGGACGATCGGGAAGCCGGATCGCGAAGTGATACAGGCCGATGCGTCCTCTCCGAGGCACCGGCTTCGCCCCACGCAATTCGTCGAGCTCCACGAGAGGTCGATCATCGATCTGGGCGCCGAGGACAGCGCGGCCATGGCTCTCGGCGATCACGCGGAGGCCGAGTACGCCTTGGTAGTACGCCAGCGAACGTGCGAGGTCGCTGACCTGCAAGCGCACTCGCCCGAGGTGCGTTTCGTTAGGCAGGCGGTAGCCCGGAGGGTGGATGCCGTAATCAGCCATATCGCTTCCGTGTCACACCCCTCTTCCCATGAACCGACTCTCGATCGCGTACTCCCCAGGCCCGCCGATCGCCAGCGCGATATTCGCGATCAGCAGCGTCAGCGCGTACTCGAAGCCCATCGGGAGAAAAAATCCATTCTTCCCGTGAACGAAGAGAAT
>DATBBP010000242.1:0-4764 GCA_036270935.1 Gemmatimonadaceae bacterium | reverse complement strand
TCTGAGCACGAGGGTTGGGCCCGATGCGCCCGGCTTCATAGGCGGAGCGTAAGCGATCCGATATTCGACCACGTACTTCTGAACCACCGTGTCGGCAGCGCGTACTGTCACCGTCAGCGGCGGCGAAAGAAGACCTGGCGAGAGCGTGTCGGAGGCGAAAGGGTTAAAGACGAAAGTCGTTTCCGGTCCTCTGATCGCATTGACCGGTTTCGGCACCACCGGGAACGCAATCGTCGGCGTTTGGATGAAGCCCCCGACGCCGTTTGTCTGGCGTACCGAGGCTACGACGGCCGCCGACGGAGACAGTGCGTTGCCATGGGCGAGACCGGTTAGGCTATCAACAGTCAAACCGCCCGTCGAGTCCACCGCATAGAATGCGACCGTTACATCGTGAAGCGTGTCGCCCTTTGTGTCGAGCACCGCGACCTGGAGTGGCGCCACATTGCCCCCGGTGTCGCGCGATACGTCGCCGACAACTACCGACGGCGACGGCAGGATCACCGGCGTGATCGCGCCGATCTGCGGCACATTCGACGTGATGTCGAGACACGACGTCGCGGCCCACAGCGCGACCATCGTGGCGAGGACTCCAGAAGCGCGTCGCATCACTGCAGCCGCGGCACCAGCTCGTCGGCGAGCGTCGTGTACGCGCGCGACGCCGCGTCGTTAGGTGCGCGCAGCACCACGGGTTGCCCGGCGGCCACCGCGTCGACTGAAGCCATCGTCCGCGGCACCGCGATGTCGAACACGAGCTGCGGCAGTTGCGCGCGCACATGCGCCGCGACTCGTTCCGACACGGCATTGCCCGGCTCGTACATCGTGAGCAGAATTCCGTCGAAAGTGAGCTGTTGGTTCTGACTGACGACTCCGCGGATGCCGCGCAGAATCTGCGCCGTCGTCTGCACCGCTGCCGGCTCGCATTGGAGTGGCACAAGCACGTGGTCGCTGTTGGCGAGCACTCGTTGGACGATCGGGCCGAGTCCGGGCGGAGTATCGATCACGACGACGTAGCCGCGCTCCCGCGCGCGGGTCAGCAGCTCCTCGAACCGCGGCGAGCTCGTGAAGCGGACGTGATAGTCCTCGTGTGTTCCGCCGTCCGCAATCGTTCCCGCCAGCGCCACGCGAAGCCATGGTAGCGTTGTCGGGCGGACGATGTCCTGCATCTCGATCTGCCCGTTGAGATAATCCGAAACGCCCAAGCGGTAATGCGGCGCGAGCATACCGAGTCCATATCGCACCGATCCCTGCGGGTCGACGTCGACGAGCAGCGTCTTCACGCCGCGTCGAGCCATGGCGGCGGCGAGGTTGATCGCCGTCGTCGTCTTCCCCACGCCTCCCTTTTGGCTGACAATCGCGAGCACACGCCCCACGTTACGGCTCTGGCCCCTCGGAGATGGTATCGACGCCTGAACGCAGTTCCTGGAGCGTCATTTCCGCGTGCCGAACCCAGCGCTCCGCCTCAGGGCTCGACGGCGGCTTGGCCAGAAACGCTTCCAGGTGCTTCTCTGCCGACGCGCGGTCATTGCGCTTGAGCAGAAGGAACGCGAGCCCGTAGTGCGACCCCGAAAGCTGCGGCGCGATCTCCAAAGAACGCCGATAACAACGGATCGCGTCGTCCAACCGACCCGTTTTGGAGAATGCAATGGCCATGTTTTGCAGAATCTTCGGATCATTCGGGCGATCGCGCAGCGCCAAACGATACGACGTCAACGCGGCGTCAAAGTCACCCTGTCGCTCCAATGCTAACGCCTCGCTCAGATAATCGAGACGTTGAGGCTTCATGCCGCTTTGCGACTTACCGCCGACTAGGCGGCTCCACCAGGACATTGATTTCGACGGAAGGGCAGTGGGGCGGGTGTCGAGGCAGGCGGGGCGCGACGCGGCCCAGGCGGCAAAGCTATGCAGGGAAAGCGGTCAGGGCTAGCTTCACGACGGTGATTGGTGGTTGGTGGCTGGTGGCCGGTCACACGGGCTCACCACACCCACCGACCACCGATCACCAAACACCAAACACTGCCATGACCCCACGCCGTACCTCCGTCGAACACTCGAAGGGTGTCTTCAATGTCGAGTGGCCGCTCTTTGGGGAGCTCTCGCGAGCACTCGCGCTGAAGGTGTCGCGCGCATACGATCCGGAAATTGTCATCGGTATCGCTACGGCCGGAGTTATCCCTGGCGCCGTGATCGCCGCGATCCTGGATCGTGAATTCCATTCCATAGTCGTCAGTCGCCGTTACGGCGCGGACGCTCCGCGCGACGTTCCTGCCGTACTCGGAAGCGCCCCGCCGGCCGTTCGAGATCGGCGCGTCCTCATCGTCGACGAAACGTGTGACAGCGGCGACACGATGCGTCTCGCGGTCAACGCCGTGACCAGTGCTGGCGCCGCGGCCGTCCGGACAGCGGTCGGATTCAAGACCGGTTCGTACGAGCCCGACTTCAGTTCGATCGCCACGGAGAGCACCATCGTGCTACCCTGGGACCGCGAGATCCTCATCGATGGCGAGTTGGTGGCAAACCCGCTGTACACCGGCGTGCTTGGCGGCTAGCGGCGCGCCCGGAACGCCACCATCACGCACCGAGCTCTAGGCTCTACACACCGCGCTCGGCGCCCGTCACGGCGGCATCGTACGCGAGCCCATTCCCCATTGCATCGTAGACGTGCTGCATCACCTCGGCGCTCGCAATGAGAAAGCGACAGCGCTGCGCACCCATCGACCGGCACTCGACCTCCATCACCGCGAGCGGGCTTCCGGCGAGGCGTCCGAAGAAGTCGGCAAAGAGTCCCGTCGTGAGGTAGCAGCCGGGAAATTCGAGGCCGGTCGACGCATCGGCCTCGGCCCAGTCGCTGCTGTCGACGACGGCGACCGATTCGCCGACGGTGCCGAGATCGAGTGAGCCCCAGCCGAGCTCACCGAAAAATTGTGTCGCGCGCTGACCGAACATCGAAGCCGGTTGAGCCTCTGGCGCGCCGTATCCGCGTGCCTTGAGCCATACAGTGAACGCGTCAAAGAGCGTCGCGCCCCCCGCGTAGCCAGCGTTCTGCAGATGCATGGCGGCCTGCGGGCCGTTCTCGCGGAGCAATGAGGCGCAGAGCGCCACGAGCGTTTCCCGTGTCAGTCCCACCATCGCATTCGCCGGCAGGTCGATCGAGTGCGCCATCAGGCTTTCTCCGCTTCCGTCATACCGACTCGTCTTAGGAGCTCGGCTTCGTCGATCGTCTCGACGCCGAGCGCGCGGGCCTTTTCCAGTTTGCTGCCTGCATCGTCGCCGACGACGACGAAATCCGTCGCCTTCGAGACGCTGCTCGTGACACGGCCGCCCTGACCCTCAATCAATTCCGTCGCTGCCGTGCGCGATAGCGTCGGCAGGATCCCCGTGATGACGACTGTGAGGCCTTTGAAGGCACCACCGGCGACGACCTGCGTCGGCTCCGTGAAGTTGACCCCTGCCCCGGCCAGCTTCTTCACGAGCTTTTTCGCAGAGGGGTCGGCGAAGAACGCGGTGATGGCGACGGCGATGGTCTCACCGATTCCGCGAATCGCGAGAATATCGTCAGTCGACGCCTCGGAGATCGCCGGCAGATCACCGAAGTGCCGGGCGAGCAGCTCCGCCGCTGTTGCGCCGACGTGGCGGATCCCGAGCCCGAATAGCAAACGCGAAAGTGGCTGGGCCTTGGAGGCCTGGATGGCAGCGACGAGCTGCTGGGCACTTTTTTCAGCGAAGCCCTCGAGCTCGAGCAGTTGATCGGCCGTCACAGAGTACAGATCGCCGACGTCGTGAACAACTCCCGCGTTGATCAGCTGCTCAATCCGAGCGTAGGAGAGTCCGCGGATGTCCATTGCCCCTCGCGAGGCAAAATGGACGAGACCCTCGAGCTGCCGTCCAGGACAGGCGACGTTCGGGCAGTAAATCGCGACCTCCTCCTCGTCGCGTTCGACAGGAGTCTTGCACACGGGGCAATGGGTGGGGATGCGAACCTTTTTCGGCGGATCGTTAGGGTCTCGTCGCTCGGGAATCGGCCCGATCACCTGCGGGATCACTTCGCCGGCCCGTTTTACTTGTACCCAATCCCCCGGCCTCAAGTCTTTTTCACGGATGAGATCGAAGTTGTGCAGCGTCGCCAGCTTCACGGTCGCGCCGCCAATCTCGACGGGTTCGAGCATCGCGAATGGATTGAGCGCTCCCGTTCGACCGACGTTCACCTCGATCGAGAGGAGTTTCGTCTCGGCGATGTCGGGAGCAAACTTGCGCGCGATTGCGTAACGAGGCTCGCGCGCGACGATGCCGAGCTCCTCCCACAGCGACAGCTTGTCCACCTTCACGACGCCGCCGTCGATCGCGAAGTCGAGCGACGCCCGAACGCGGGACTCGAGCGCGCGGGCCCACTCGTGCGCCTCTTCGAGCGAGCCACAGCATTGACGATGTGGCGCGACCGGAATGCCCCAGCGTTTGAGCTGATCGAGCAGTTCCGATTGCCGCTCGACGCCGAGCCTAACGCCAGCCGGTACGGCAATCGCGTAGCCGAAGAACCGCAGCGGTCGCGACGCCGTGATCGAGGAGTCGAGCATGCGGAGCGAGCCCGATGCCGAGTTGCGAGGATTCGCGTACACGGGCTCGCCCGCTTTCACGCGCTCCTCGTTCATTTTCTCGAATCCGCTGAAGGGCATGTACACCTCGCCGCGAATCTCCATCAGCGGCGGATGGCCTTTGCCCTTCAGGCGTAGGGGAATTTCGTGAATCGTGCGGATGTTCGGCGTGACGTCT
>DATBBP010000241.1:0-5347 GCA_036270935.1 Gemmatimonadaceae bacterium | reverse complement strand
CGCCAAGCTTCTTGCGCAGTGCGAACTCGAACGCCTTGAGATTCTCCAATGTCTGCGCACGGAGATCGGCCGCAGAACGATCGTCCGCGAGAATGCGATCGTTGCTCAACGCCTGCATCCCGGCGATCGCGCGATCGAGCTCGCGTGTGTCGATTCCCTCGCGCTGGAGATCACGCCGCAGTGCCTGCGCGTCAGAGAGACGCTCACGCATCTCGCGCCCGTACTGGCCTAACGACTGTCCCTCCGGCGGCCCCGCCGCGGCCGATGTCTCTCCACCGGGCCGGCCGCCGCCATTCACGCCGCCGCGCATCCCGCCCTGCGCCGATCCACCTGGCTGCCCAGGCTGCCCCTGCCCATTCTGCTGGCCGTTCTGCTGACTATTCTGTCCTTGCTGACCACCACGCGCTTGGCCGTTCTGCCCTTGCTGGCCGTTCTGCCCCTGCTGACCGTTTTGCTGGCCATTCTGTTGACCATTCTGCTGGCCGTTACGCGCACCCTGCGACTGCTGACCATTCGCCTGCTGCCCTTGATTCTTGCCAGCCTGTCCATTTCGCATTCGCTCATCGAGCGATTGCATCCCGCGCACGAGATCGCGCGCACGGTCCAGTGCCTGCGACTGCGACGCTTGATCGTTCGACTTCCCCGAACCATTGCGCGCCGCGCTCGCGACCTGCTCGAGCTTCTGTTGCAGGTCATTCAGGTCGCTCCCGATCTGCGACTCGAGCGCCTTGGTGTATTCCGGACCGGCGTAGCGCATAGCGCCCTGCGATGATCGGATTTTCTCCTCGGTCTTGTGGTCGCGCATCGTTTTCGATGCTTCGGCGAGCCCGTTCGCCGCGTCCTTGTTCTCCCGGCGCGAGTCGAGCGAAAGCTTGTCCATTCGCGATTTCAGATCGCGCAGCTGATCGGCCATCTGTCCTTTCTGCTCGGTGAGGGACTGCAGTTGCTGCGCGCGGCCCTGTGCGTTGGCATTGTCCCATAGCTTGCCGACGTCACCGGCAACCTGTTGCTCCTTGCGACCGAGCTCCTTCGCGCTCTCGAGCACATCCTGAACGTCGCGCTCGAGACGCCCGGAACGCTGTTGCTCGAGCAACCGTCGGGCTTCCTCGATGCGCTGCTGTGCCGCAGCCGCGTCAGCCGCCGCCTGCTGCGACGACGAGCTTCCGCTCGCCGAGCGCCGCATCTCGTCCGCTGCTTCGCGTAAACGACGGGCCGCATCCTCCAGCGCGCGCTGCTCGCGCTGCTGCTGTGCCTGCGAGCTGCTGTTGGACGAGGACTGGCCGGAGCGCGGCGAAGACGATGATGACGACGAATTGTTCTGCTGTGATCCTCCGCCCTCCTGCTGGCGCTGCTGCTCGGCCTTTTCGCGGGCGAGCCGCTCGAGCTGACGCGCGGCTTCCTCCGCTTCCTGTGCCATCTCGCGCTGCGCCGCGCCGCCTGACGAGCCCGACGCACCCATGTGTTGGCCGAGGCTGTCCGCTTTTCGCTGCGCGCGCTCGTTCTCCTGCTGCAACCGCGACGCGAGGCGCTTCAGTCTGTCCGCGGTCTCATCAACTTGTTGATCGGATTCCTGCTGCTGCTCGCGGCCACGCTGCACGCTCTCGTACTGGTTACGCAACTTGTCACGATTCAGCTCAAAGAGGTCCGCGAGATCCTGTGCGCGTTGCGAGCTTGCTCCGCCGCCGCCACCCTGCCCTCCCATGCTCACACGCACGTTGCGGAACACCGCTTCGGCGTGCTGCAACTGCTGAAGCGCACGCTGCTCCGGCGCGAGCGCCGTCTGCGCATTCCCATCGGCGAGCTGCTTCTCCGCCGTGTCCATGATCGGCGTCGCCTTGTTCAAAATCTCGGCGATCTTCGCGAAGTTGCTGTCGCGCGCGGCGATGCCGCGATCGACGATGCGTCGCGCCAGTTCCTCGGTTTGGCCGCGCAGCTTCTGTTGCGATACGCGCAGCGTGGAGAGATCCTCCTGGAGATCTTTCGCCTGCTTGGACGCCTTGTCGCGCATCGTGTTGAACGTTCCGGCGACGATCTGCCTCTCCTGCTCGGACAATTGTCCCGTGTCGTCATTTCCGCCGCCACCGCCGCCGCCACCTCCCTGATCCTGCTTGTACTCCTGATCGAAGGGACGGACCTGGAGGAAGTAAATGTCGGTCGACGCCGTCTTCGCACCACTCACAGCGTCGTTGTCGGTTGCACGGGCGTAATACGACACGACGTCGCCCGGCTGAAGCTTGAAATCCTCGAGCGAGAAGGTGTGTCCCGCCGTCATCTGCGGCGTGCGACGTGTCGCATTGTACAACGGCTCCGTCTTTTCCGGTCCGCCATTCACGGAGTACACCAAGTCGAGCTTTTGCACGCCGTAATCGTCGTCGGCCTGCACTTCGGCGTAGACCTCGTCCACGTTGAGCACTTTCTCATCGCGTCCGGGCTTGGTGAACATGATCGTGGGCGGCCGATCGGGCAACGCGTCGATGGTGTAATCGAGCGAGCCGGGGAAAATGCGTCCGTCCTGCGCCTTCAGCTCCACCTTGTAGAAGCCCGGTGCGTCGACGCGCAGTGTACCGCCGAGGGTGCCGTCACGCTGGGGGGTGAGAGAGACTGTGTCATTGTGCTCGCCGCGCTCCACGATCAACCGGCCTCCACTTGCCGGCACCGTGGTCGTCACGCGCACGCGGACCTGTGTGCCTTTCACCGCGGCGATGTCGCCGCCCTCGGCCACTGCCTGGGGCGCCATTCCAGTGTACGACGGGAAGCGGTACTCGAGGCCCAGTTTCTTCGTGTATGGGACGTCGGCGACATCGATATGATATGCTGGCGAACGGACGCCGTTCGACTCGATGACGTAATCCATCGGCGCGGCGATGTCGAACAGCCGGAAGGTGTAACGGCCGGCGAACTTCCCAGTGCTGTCGAGCGCCATCGTCAGCCGCTGCCACGTGGTCGAATCTTTCTGCCGAACGAGCAAATTGACTTCGTCCGATTGGAATCCGCGTAACCGAGCGGCGATGAGCAAATCGCCGCCCCGCGCGATTCGCGCATTGCCAGGCTCGGCACTGATGGCGTAGGCCTCCGCCGTGCGCTCGTGATCCCATGGCACAAGCATGAGACCCATCCCATGGCGGAGTGTCGATGGGCCGAGCACCGTGACGAGCAGCGCGACACCCGCGATACCCGCGAGGATTCCGGCGCTGACGTTCAACTCGCGCTCGTCGACGTGGCGTCCGTCGTCGATCGTGTGCACGCGCTCGAGCGCGGTACGCGTGAGGTGCGATAACAATGTGCTCGAGACTGGCCGGCGGGCGCGCACCGCCTCCGCTTTTTCGCGTTCCGTCTCGAGCTCCTGCAGCTCGACGGCGGTCAACACCGCGGCGTCGAGCGACGGCGCGTGCTCCTCGAGGTAGAGCGCCACGCGGCGATCACTGGGCCGTCGCGCCGGCAGTAGCGGTACGACGACAAAGACGATGGCGAGCGCAACAACGATGAAGAGCACAATGACTCGCGCGATGAGGAGTGCGCTGTGGCCATAGTGCAGCTTGTCCAGGACGAACGCCGACCCAGCCAACAGAACGAAGGCTGCGGCGAGGACAATGCTCGCTCCGCGCAGCGCCCGCTTCAGCCGCCAGCGGTCACGAACGCCGTGCACTACGCCCGTTAGGCGTGCGCTATCGCTGGGGAGGGGGAGAGGATGAGTGGATTCCATTGACGCTTCTCCGTGTTGCGGCTGGCGAGTTGCTAGCGCGGAGTGGCGAGTGGCGAGTGGATTGGAAGCACTCGTTACTCGTCACCTGCCACTTGCCACTCATCATGCATTTCTTCTCGATAATCGATTCGACATCAATGTTTCCGTCGCCAAGAGCACACCGGCGAGCGCGAGCAGATACCACCAGATCGTTTGCTGGCGCTCCGTGTCCTGCCGCGTTGGTGCGTCGGCCGTGATTGCACCGGCGGCGGCTCCCGCACCACCACTGGCCAAAACCGATGTCTTCAACTCCTCTGGATCGATGCGTGCAAGATTCGCTTCCGCCGGATCGAGATTCACCGCGAGGCGTTGGCCCATGCCGCGCGCCGCGCCCTCAGGACGAATCTCGTAAAAGCCCTGCTCGTGCAGCGGTATCAACCCCTCGTTGGACGAGGGCAATCGCGTCTTGGCACCCGACGGCGCTTCGACGACGATCGGACTCTGCCCACTTCTCTGATTCGCCCCGCCCCCGCCCGCACCCGTGAGCTCGGCGTGACGCGAAAGGTCGAGCACCTCGCCGACTCTGAACCAGGGCCGCGCGCCGCTGTAACGGCCGGCGTACTTCGCGACCTGTTGAACGAATGGGAGGAATACCGGCTGCAGCGCAAGATCGTTCCAGTAGCTGTCGAGCGTCGAGGCCCATACCAACACCTTGCCGCGACCGACGCGATGCTCCACGAGCGCGGGAGCGCCGTCGTCGAAGCGGGCCAGTACATGTGAGCCGGACGCCGTGTCGGCCACGCCACCAGTGCGTCGAGCCCCGCTATCGGGCCGGACCGTTAGGCGCCGATAGCGAAGGAAGCGTGCCGTCGCGAAGTCACCCGATCGCGGCGCATTGAAGACGTCGAAGACCGGATGATCGTAGTCGATCCACGCCAACGTGCCCCCCGCGTCGCCCGCGCGGTCGACGACCGAACCGATCGGACCGGGTAAAGCACCGCTCCACTCTCCCTGCCATGCATTCGACGGCAATTGGTCGCCGGCGACAATCAGCACGCCGCCGCCGCTGTTAATGAACTCGCGCAGTCGTGCCGCACCCTCACCGACCGGAGGCGGCACCTCGTCGAAGACGATGAGCGAGCGTCCGTCGAGATCGGCCGGCGCGAGCCCACCCGTCTTTCTCACGTCAACGCGGAACGACGGCCGATCGCCGATCGCCAACGCGCGCGTCAGATACAGACTCTGATTCGCACGCGGCGTTGACGGCTCGACGACGAGAACCGAGACGCCCGCCTCGGGTGCGATCGTGAAGTAGTAGCGATCGTCGGTCGCGAGTTGATCGGCGCGGGCATTCGTCGCTGGGATGCTAAAACGTACGAGCCCGGTCGATGTGCCGCTCGGAATCGCCATCGAGGAAAATCGCACCTGGCTCGCGCCGTGCGCGGGTATGGCGACGCGCTTCGTCTCCGCAACACGCCCGTTGAGCTCGAGCGTCGCATCGACGTTGTCGAGCTGGGTCGCGCCCATGTTCGTTAGGCGCGCGGCGATCACCGCCCGGTCGCGCTCCCCCTCATTGCGCTGGACAGTGACGTCGGCAACGGCCGCGTTCGCGAGCGTGGTATCGCCGGCAGCGACGTCGACCGTCGTGATCGTTGTGCCGGCAGG
>DATBBP010000240.1:0-3926 GCA_036270935.1 Gemmatimonadaceae bacterium | reverse complement strand
GATCACGCCGATCCGCAGCGTCGACAAGATCACGGTCGGGGCAGGAAAGCCGGGCTCAGTGACGAAGGAGCTACAGCGGCTCTTCATGTCGACGGTACGTGGCGAGGCGGCCGATCCGCACGGTTGGCTGACGTATGTGCGCGCGGAGCGAGCCGCATTGAGCGCTGAGCGCTGAAAGTAGAGAGTAGAGAGTAGAGAGTAGAGAGTAGAGAGTAGAGGGGCGCCTCTCTACTTAGGTCTTCGGCGCTACGAGCGCGCCTTTTTCGTCGAGCTTGAGCGTTGCCTTGCCGTTTGCCTCGACCGGTGTCATCTCGTCGGCCTCGACGCGAATCTTGTCCGGGGAGATCCTCACGACAGTGACGCGCGCGCCTTCGTGCATGCCTTTGATGCCGAACGCCTCGAGCTTGTCGGGTGAGTGAAGCACGGCGGTGAAGCTCATGCCGATGCGAAGCTCGTCGTCGTCGCGGGGCTGAAGCTTGGCGCCCAGCTGCTCGGCGAGGCTCTTCGCCGAGACCATGGTTGGTGCGGTGCTCTGCTGCTTGGGGTCCTGCTGGGCGGCGAGCGGCGCGGCCGCGATCGTCAGGCAAGCGGCAAGCATCAGCGCGCGTGGCTGGAACGAAAGGTGAGTCATGACGACCTCCAGATGCGAGGGCAGGGGCCAGGCCTCAGGCCCTGACCCCTAACCTCTAGCCTTAGTCCCTCTACTTCCCTGCGGGCAAGTCACTGTTGGCAATATCGCGAACGATCTTGTAGCTGCCGTCGGCTTGCTTCCTCCACGCGACCAGGTATTTCCCGACATCGTGCATCGGCTTCGTTGCCTTCGGGACCTGGCTGGTGATGTCGTACGTTCCGGTTTCGATCACGTACTCGCCGGACACGATCAGGTCCTGCGTCTGCAGTTTGAATGCGGTGGGCTTCATCGCCGCCAGCATGCCGGCGAATCCCTTGGCAATCGCTTCGTGGCCGCGCTCGGCGGGCATGTTCGCCCCCATGAACACCGCGTCGTCGGCGTAGAATCCGGCGAGTGCCGCGGTATCGCCCTTCAGCGCCGCGGCGTCGAAGCGCGCGTTGGCGCTGTCGATGGCCCGCCTAACGGCGGCGGCGTCTGTGGCTGGCGCGCCGGCTAGCGTCGCCGCCGCGGGCGACGTCGTATCCGTACGGCGAGCCTGTTGTGTGGTGCACGCGGCAACTGCAACGAGCGTGAGAAGCGCGAGACACGGGGAGCGCATGACGATACCTCGGAGTGGGTGGCCCGGCGGAAATGGCGGGGGCCCGTATCATGCGCTCACCCCGCTCGTGTGGCAAGTCAGCGTCCTTGGGCGCCTCCAGCTCGCGCTGCCGTAGTGGTGATCCGCCGCTCGTAACGCACCCTGCCACCAAGAATCGTGAGGTCCACTTTCGCCGTTGGAATCTCGTCGTCCGGAACGGTCATGATGTTTTTCGACAGGACGACGATGTCGGCATACTTACCCGGTGTGAGCGAGCCTTTCACCTTCTCCTCGAACGCCGCGTATGCGTTGTTGAGTGTGTAGGCGCGCAATCCTTCTTCGCGGGTCACGCGCTGCTCGGAAACGAAGACCACGCCGTCGCGCGCCTTTCGCGTCACGCTTCCATAGAAGCTCATGATCGGGTCGACATCTTCGACGGGCGTG
Organism: Gemmatimonadaceae bacterium; assembly: GCA_036270935.1. Taxonomy (GTDB): domain Bacteria; phylum Gemmatimonadota; class Gemmatimonadetes; order Gemmatimonadales; family Gemmatimonadaceae; genus AG2. The sequence continues at coordinate 2,274 of DATBBP010000240.1, read as the reverse complement.
TCGGTGCCGTTCGTGACGATCACGCCCGCGTCCATCAGCGAACGCCAGAGATACGACGTGCGACGAGCCCGCTCTTCACCCAAACGCTTCGGCACCCACGGCGCGTCCGAGATGATGTGCACGCCCTGCATCGACGCGATGACGCCGAGTTGCTTGAATCGCGGTACGTCCGTGGGATCGAGGTGCTGTGCATGCTCGATGCGCCAGCGCAGGTCGTGCTTCGTTGGATTGTCGCGGAAGATGCGTTCGTAGACGTTGAGCACCTCACGATTCGCGCGATCGCCGATCGCGTGGATGTTTACCTGATAGTCGTGCTTCATGGCGACGCGAGCCGTTGCCTCGATCGCCGGTACTGGTTTGAGCGTCAGTCCGCTGCTCGATGGGAGATCCGTGTAGGGCTCGAGCAGCCAGGCGCCATGCGAGCCCAACGCGCCGTCGATCTGCTGCTTGATCGACCGAACTGTGAGCATGCCGTTCGCGAACTCGTTCATGCGATAGCTGTCGAGCTTCATGTCGAGTGCTGAGTCGGTCTCGAAGCGCACCATCACATAGAGACGAACCGGCAGCTTGCCCTCGCGTGCAAGCTCTTTGAACCCATCGATCGTCGCGAAGTTGGAGCCCGCGTCATGGAAGCTCGTCACACCCTTCGACAGAGCGTCTTCGCCAGCGAGCTTCACGATCCGCCGGAAGCGCGCCTCTTCTTCGGTCTTCGTTAGGTGGGGCAGCTTCGCGCGTGCGCGCGACATCAATCCCTGCGCTGACTCCTTGAGCAGTCCGGTCGGCTCACCTGTCGAATCCTTCACGACCTCGCCGCCCGCAGGGTTTGGCGTGTCGCGCGTAACTCCCGCGAGCCGGAGCGCGGCACCATTCACGAACGACGCGTGACCGCTGGCGTGCTCGAGGATCACCGGATTCCGCGGACTCACGGCATCGAGTGATGCATGCAGCGGAACGCCTTCCACGTTGGGCTGCGGCGCGCGAATCCACTTTTCCTGGTGCCAACCTCGCCCTTCGATAAGGGCGCCAGGCTTCGCCGAGCCCGCGGCTTGACGAACCTGAGCGACGATATCGTCCCATGTCTGTGCCTTGGTCAGGTCGAGAACGAGCTTCGACTCGCCGAGGCCAGTGTAGTGACCGTGACCGTCGATGAAGCCCGGGATGACGAGGCGTCCCTGCAGATCGACCACGCGCGTCTTCGGCCCGACCCATTTCTGGATCTCGGCGTCCGTCCCGACAGCGGCGATGCGGTCGCCGCGAACGGCGATTGCCTGGGCCCGTGGATGCTGCGAATCGACAGTGAATAGGTCACCGTGAAGAAGAACAAGATCGGCACGGCTTTGGGCGTGGGCCGGGTTGGCGGCCACCACGCAAAGGGTGGCAAGCAGAAGGTGAGTCTTGGACACGGACAGGCTCCGATGGAAGACGGGATGAGCGACCACGAATGATGCCGATGGGTCCGACGCGTTGCCAGTGTCGCGTGGGCCGGCGACGCTTGCCATCAGCATCGCGGTTCTTCGGTTGTGGTCTATAGATTCCGTCGCATGTTCCGACGCGTGACGCTCTCAGTTCGTGCTCTTGCGGCGCTTGCCATACTCGGCTGCAGCTCCGCGGTGAAGCATCTCTTTGCTTCGCCCACGGTCGCGTTTCGCGGCGTGTCGCTCGTGGGTATCACGCCGCTCGGCGGTCGCGTCCTGGTCAATCTCCTTGTGAGCAACCCGAATCCGTACAGCCTGTCGACGTCGGGGATGACATACGAGCTATTTGTTCGCGACACCGTCGGCGTGGCGAGAGGCGCGGACACGTTGCACCGCACGGTCGGCGGACACGACTCGCTGCTCGTGGCGCTTCCACTCGACCTGAGCCTGCGCGGGATTCTCGCCGCCGGGAACGCGGTCGTCGGTTACGGCATGGTGCCGTATCGCCTTGTCGGCACCGTCACGGCCGATACGCCGATTGGTGTGCGAACGATTCCCTTCGATCAAAAGGGTGAGTTCGCGCCAGTCAAGCCCCGCTGACGGCGGCGATCACGCCGGCGTCGGAATCGGCTTCGCAGGGGCGATCTCTTCGACTTCAGCGCGCGAGCGCGTTAGGCGCGCGAGCTCCACGCCGATAAGCTGCGACGCCTCGAGCACCGAGGTGATCGGACGGAGATCGGTTTCGCCGCCGTGGAGACGCAGGAGGTCGAGTCGGATCGACTCGAGCGCCGCTACCGCCTCGGCCAGCGAGCGCCGCGCGCGCGCCAGCTGCTCTAACAGTGCTCCGTCGTCGGCGCCC
>DATBBP010000239.1:0-3126 GCA_036270935.1 Gemmatimonadaceae bacterium | reverse complement strand
CCTGCTCCCGATCTCGCCGCGCACGGAGTCCCGCCCGTAATGCCTAACGGTCCTCGTTCTGTCCACGCGAGAGCAGCGGGAGCACGCGCGTTCCCTCGAGCTGGACGCCGCGAAGCGCGCTGGGGTTCAAGCCGAGCGCCTGAAGGATCGTCGGCGCAATCTGCGCCGTTTGCACCGGCATCAGATTGATCTCATGGCCGATCGTCGGTCCCGATACGAGGATCGGAACATTGGTGTCGTCGTGCGCGAAGCCGCCGTGCTCGGCGACCTTGGTGGCCGTTAGGCTGGTGTAGATGACACCATGCACCGGTAGCGCGCTGCGGCTCCAGCTCCTCGTACGTCATTCCTGTGGCGCGTGAGAGAACGTGCCCGAGCAGGCCGACGCGGGATCGATTCACCTCGCGTGGCACCTCAGGGTCGAGACCCTCGCGCCGGGCGACAGGCAGGCGTCTGCGATGTTTCGTTCACGTAACAGCGGCGCGCCGCTACGGAACCGTTACGTCGCGCTCATAAAAGCAGCGGGCGGGTCGTGACAGAGCCCGTCGAGCATTGGGCGGCTCGCGGCATTGGGCGGCGAGACGTCACTGAACCCTTTGGAGCGCACATGCCATCGACAGCTCTCCGATCATCGGTGCTCACCAGCTTTCTCATCGGCGGTATCACTTTTCTCACGGCGTGCGGCAGCGAACGGGTGTCACAGCCGATCGATCCAACGTTCAACGCATCGCCGGGCGTCGCCGCCGACATCCTGGCATCGCGCGATCGCGACCCCGAGGACGAGCCGGATGGCGACGGACTCCAGCGGATCAAGCACTTCGTCGTCATCTATCTGGAGAACCACAGCTTCGACAACCTGTACGGTGAATTCCCGGGCGCGAACGGACTGTCAGCTCCGGGTGCGCTCATCAAGCAGGTCGATGCGACGGGGTCACCATTTGCCACGCTCCCGACGCCACCGGGCGGCGCGTTCCCGTCGAACTTGCCTAACGCGCCATTCAGTATCGAGCAGTACGTCGCCGTGGACAAGGACATCCCCGATCTCGTCCATCGGTATTACCAGGAACAGATGCAGATCGACGGCGGCAAGATGGATAAGTTCGCGCTCGTGAGCGACGCGAAGGGCCTCACCATGGGCTACTATCACACGGCGAATTTGCCGCTTGCCAGGGAAGCCGCGAGCTACACGCTCTGCGACAACTTCTTCCACGCAGCGTTCGGTGGCTCCTTCCTCAACCACATCTGGCTGATCGCCGCGGCATCACCAGTCTTTCCCAATGCGCCGTCGAATGTGGTCGCGCAGCTCGACGCCGCGGGCAATCTGATCAAGGACGGCTTCATCACGCCCGATGGCTACGACGTCAACACGTCATTCAGTGTGAACCAACCCCACCCGTCGACCACCGCGGCTAATCAGCTCGTACCCAACCAGACGATGCCAACGATCGGCGATCGGCTGTCGGAAAAGCACATCTCGTGGGCGTGGTATTCCGGCGGCTTCAATAACGCTCTTGCCGGTCATCCCGATCCGACGTTCCAATTCCATCATCAGCCATTCGTCTACTTCGCGAAGTATGCCGACGGCACCACAGCGAAGGCGCAGCACCTCAAGGACGAGACTGACTTCGTCGCCGCCGTCCAGAACCACACGCTGCCGGCAGTGTCATTCATCAAGCCGATCGGCATCGACAACGAACATCCTGGGTACACGGATGTGCTCACGGGCGAGAACCACACCGAGAGCCTCATCCAGCTTATCCGGTCGAGCAGGTACTGGAGGAACACCGCGATCATCATCACCTACGACGAGCACGGCGGATTCTGGGATCATGTAGCGCCGCCGATCGTGGATCGCTGGGGCCCGGGCTCGCGCGTGCCGGCACTCGTGATCTCGCCGTTCGCCCGCCGTGGCTACGTCGATCATCACTATTACGACACGACGTCGATCCTCGCCCTGCTCGAGCATCGCTACGACTTGCGGCCGCTCTCATCGCGCGATGCACGTGCCGATGACCTGCGGCATGCGTTCGACTTCGAGGGCGGAAACTGATCGCGGTGCGGCGACCAGCAGCCTGAGCCGCGGAAGAGCGCTCAGCGTGTTCCCGACGAGGAGGTCGAGATGCCGGCGTGGCTGGCTTCCGTGCTCGTTCGCGATGTGACGGGCGAATCCGAATTCTCGAACGCAATGCTCGCGTCAGGTAATGGCCGCGCGGCGGCTCGATCCTCGCGAGGCAAGAGGCGAGCTCGCAGACGTCAAACACACTGACAATGTCGACAACGTACAACAAGGTGCTGGCGGAACGGGTATGGGAGGAGGTTTGGCATCAGGGAGATCTCGATCGGATCGACGACCTGTTCGCGCCGAATTTCGTACGGCACGATCCGGGAAGAGAGCTTCACGGCCCTGAACAGAATCGAGCGTTCATCGCGGAGCTGCGCATGGCGTTCCCGGACCTGCATTTTACGGTTGACGATCAGATTGCAGAGGGGGACAAGGTCTGCGTGCGTTATCGCTTTCAAGGGACCCACTTGGGTGCCTTTCACGGGATGCCGCCAACGAGAAAGCGAATCGGCTATTCCGGGATCCTCATTTATCGAATACTAAACGATAAGATCGCGGAGCAATGGACCGAATTTGATTTGCTTGGCTTTCTCGAGCAGCTCGGTGCTCTTGATAAACGCTGAGATGGCCGACATCGGGCGGCTCATCGACTCGACGACGGCTCCCGCTCTCGCGGCGGTCGCCCTTTGCGTACCGAGACAAGACTCATTCTCTCCCTTTAGACTCACGTTCCGCGGGAGAGTTTCTCGCATGCGTATCGAACTTCCCGTCAACATTCAGTGCGGCAAGAGCATCGCTTCTCCGCTCCAGCGGACTCTTTCGTTACGTCACCAGCCTGATCGAGAAATAATACTTTCGGCGAATAGGTAGTGCATGGACGCGCTGCAAGATTTGCATTATGAGCACTGAACTTCGCGATGAAAGTCCAGGTGATCGAACGAGCGGGATCGTCTCCGTTCCATGTAGCGAGGAGTCCGTCCGCAACACGCTGCGTGAGAGGATGGGCCGCCGGCGCTTTGGCCAGATTGCTCTCGCAGCAGGCGCCGGGTTCTTGCTGCCTCGAGCAT
>DATBBP010000238.1:0-7363 GCA_036270935.1 Gemmatimonadaceae bacterium | reverse complement strand
TGCGCGCTGTTCACGTCGCTGGGAAGCGCGACCTCGGCTACCGAGATATCATAGCTGCCGTCGGGGCTCGTCATCGACAGACCATCTCCGAGCTGTTGACCGCGGACGCGGCAGGACACCTCTGCGAGGTACTGACGCGCGATCTCGCGATCATCGAAGAGGTCCTCCATGTCACCACGGTGTTACATGGATACTCACGCAACGGACTCGAGCTCGTATCGGGGTACGGAGAGGTTTGGTCGGCGCAGATGCTTGTCGCGCTTTTGCGCGAGGAAATGGACGACATCGATTGGCTCGACGCGCGCGATGTATTGACGGTGTCCCGCACCGAGACGGGGGCCGACGTCATGTGGCCGGAGTCCCGCGCACGCGCCAACGAGTGGGTGGCGACGCGCGGTGGGCTCCCGCGTACGCTCGTGATCACCGGATTCGTCGCGTCCACGGAAGACGGTCTCGCGGCGACACTCGGTCGGAACGGAAGCGATTTCAGCGCCTCGATCTTCGGCACTCTGTTCGACGCGCAGGAGATTCATATCTGGACCGATGTCGACGGCGTGATGAGCGCGAACCCTCGACTCGTCTCCGAGGCTGTGACACTCGAAACGTTGTCGTATGAGGAGGCGATTGAGCTGGCGTATTTCGGTGCGAAGGTGATTCACCCGAGCACGATATCGACGGCCGTCGAGCGGGATCTTCCGATCTTCATTCGAAACACTTTCCGGCCGGATCATCCGGGCACGCGCATTCAAGCAACGCCGGCCTCGACGAATCAGGTGAAGGGATTGGCCACGATCGAGTCGGTCGCGCTGATCAACGTCGAAGGTATCGGAATGATCGGCATGCGAGGAATCGCGCAGCGCCTCTTTGGTGCGTTGCGCGACGAGGGCGTCTCGGTCCTCATGATCTCGCAGGGAAGCTCTGGGAATTCGATCTGCTTCGCCGTGACCGCGGCGCAGGCCGATCACGCGCGGAACACCGTGGAGCGCGCGTTCTTCGCGGAACGAATGCACGGCCAGATTCGTCGCGTCGACGTCACGACCGGTTGCAGCATTCTCGCCGTTGTTGGAGAAGGAATGGCCGGGCATCCCGGCGTGGCGGCCAAGTTCTTCAGCGCGTTAGGCAAAGCGGGCGTCAGCCTGCGGGCGATTGCTCAGGGAACATCCGAACGCAACATCTCCGTCGCGGTTAACGCCGCGGACACGCAACGTGCGTTGCGTGCGGCCCACGCGGGCTTCTATCTCTCCAAGCAAGCCATCTCGATCGGTTTGGTGGGGGGAGGGAACATCGGCAGCACGCTACTCCGTCAGCTGTCACACCGGCTCCGCGGTTTGAAGCAGGACTTCGACATCGACTTTCGAGTTCGCGCGATCGCGACCTCGCAGCGTATGTTGCTCTCCGATCATCCGATCGATCTGGAAACGTGGCGGGCGAGTTTGGCAGCGCACGGTGAACCAACCGATCTCGATCGTCTCGCGGCGCACGTGTACGATGATCAGCTTCCCCACGCGGTATTGATCGACTGCACCGCCAATCAGAGCGTGTCCGAGCTGTACGGATCGTGGCTCGAGCGCGGAATTCATGTCATCACGCCGAACAAGCGCGCCAACACCAGCTCACTCGAGTATTATCGCCGGCTACGTCAGGCGAATCGAACGGTGGGCGCACACTATCTGTACGAGACGACCGTCGGTGCCGCGCTGCCGATAATTCAGACGTTGCGCGATCTGGTGCAGACCGGAGACGAAATCGTCGAAATCGAAGGAATTCTCTCCGGTACTCTTTCATATTTGTTCAACAGCTTCGATGGCAGCCGGTCGTTCTCGTCTTTGGTGACGCAAGCTCGTGAACTGGGATACACGGAACCCGATCCGCGGGACGATCTTTCGGGAACGGACGTGGCACGCAAGGTCATTATTCTCGCGCGCGAGATCGGCATGAATGTGGAACTCGCCGATGTCGATCTTCAGGGGCTCGTGCCAAAAGAGCTGAGCAGCGGATCGGTCTCGGAGTTTCTCGAAGCGCTGCCGCAGCACGACGCTTACATGGAGCAACTTCGGCGTGAGGCAGCGGCAAAAGGCGAGGTGTTGCGCTTCGTTGGTCGCGTCGACCGCAATGGCGACGCGAGTGTAGCGCTGCGAAGCTATCGCACAACGCACCCCTTCGCGCGAATTCAACTCACCGATAACATCGTGCTATTCCGCACGAATCGTTACAACGAGAATCCGCTCGTTGTGCAGGGACCGGGCGCGGGCCGCGAGGTCACGGCGGCAGGAGTGTTCGCTGATCTGCTGCGTCTCGCTTCGTATCTCGGCGCTTCACTCTGACTTGGTGTTGCCGAGCACGCTCGAGCCGAGCAAAGACGCGGCCTCCGAGAGCGTCGCGAACCGCACGTGAGTGAGCGTCGTGAGGCGCTCGAGATACTCCTCGATCGCGCCGTAAAATCGCGCGAGATCGCTCGCCGATCTCACGAATGGCGTCAAGCCCGGGCGAAGCGAGGGGCTATGCATGTAGAGGTGCAAGTGGCGGGCTCCCGAGGCGAGCAAGGCATTCGTCAAATCGACCATTTCGTCGATGAGGTCCGTCTCGGGGCTGAGCGTCACATGACGCAGTAATCCCGTGCTCGCCGCTACGCGATCCAGCATCAACGCCCGGCCGGGTCGTGACGACAGGACGCGGTGCAACCCGCTCCAGAAGCCGAGCGGTCCGCGGTTGAAGCCGAAGGACGCGGGGATCTCTGTCAGACGACCGCCGGCTACCGGCTTGCGTACGTCGGCGCCTGTGTCGAGATGGTACGCGTTGACCGGAGCGCCGATGTGATCGGCGCCTCCGTCATATGACTTCCAACTCGTATATGGCGTGACGCTGCTATCGACGGAGTATCCGCACTCGAGCAGCGCGCCAATGGTTTCCGTGCCCAATCCCCACCGTCCAGCACGAAACGACGTCGGTCGACGTCCGTCGAGACACTGCTGCAGTTGCTCCGTTAGGCACTCGAGCTTGGCTCGCTGGAGTGGGGCTGGGAGGTTCAGCAGCATCGTGTGGCGCGGAACCAGCGTTTCGGTGAGAGGCGGGGTATTCCAGGGATGCAGGTGCGCACCAATCTCGACGAAATCAGACTTGCCGATTTCGGCGATGATCCGCGAGGCCCACGCATCGACGGCAACCGAATGCGTCACGAAATACGTGGGGCGCACGCCGAGACGCTCGAATCGCGCGTTCAGCTGGGGCAGCTCACGTATGTTTTCGGTACTGATCGTCTCGCGCGCAGGAGTCCAGTTGTCCTCCTCGGTGTCGACGGACACGAGGACAACAATCTCGCCTGCGGCTAACGCCTCGGACGTCACGCGTGCTCCAGAGGGCTGAGCCGCTCGATTCAACAATCCTAACGACGAGCTACTAGAAAATTGTATAGATGAAGGGAGCGAGCGCTGACCCCTGAGCAAGCACGAGCAACGCACCAACCATCACCATGACGACGATTATCGGAAGCAGCCAGAGCTTCTTCCGCACTCGCATGAACTGCCAAAACTCCCGCGCCAGGCTATTGCTCGCCATCGGTATAATCTCCGGAATATGTAGACGTTAGAATTGGCGCTCCATCGAGCCCCGCGACGACTGCGTTCGATCAACCCAGAATCCGAGCTGTCCGGATCGATGAACGAGGCCGTTCCCGCCGAGCGTACGGCGCAGAAAGGCAATGGGTGTGACGACAACGAAGTAGAGCACCGCCATGAAAATCGGAGTAGTGACCTTCGCGATCGCTTTCGCTATGCCCATCCAAGCTCGATCAAGGGGACCGAGTTTCGCCGGGACCAGAATGCCCGCAACCGCGAGCACCGTCGCAATCGTCGCCAAGACCATCAACGACACGGCGTGCCCGCGGAACCGGGCGATTGCCGAAAGAACGAAGAATGCCGCCGCAAGGGTAAACGCGAACTTCCGTCCCGCGGCCGCCGTGTATGTCCGGCTCAATCCAGCTGAAATTGCGTGCGCCAATCTGCCGTCTCCTGCCATTGTGATTGTTCGGACTTATCCAACAGGAACGAGCCGAGTACCAGATAGTCGATGTGCGTCCGTCTGAAGCACACGTACGCATCGGCGGGCGTGCAGACGATCGGCTCGCCGCGAACATTGAAGCTCGTGTTGACGATCACTCCGCAACCCGTCTTCTCCTCGAACGCCGAGATGAGGTCGTAGTAGTCCGGGTTTACATCGCGGGAGACCGTCTGAACTCGAGCGGAATAATCAATGTGTGTTACCGCCGGAATGTCTGACCGTACCACGTTCAGTTGATCGATTCCCCAGAGCCCTCTCTCATGGTCATTCATGGGGATCTGCCGCTCCCGTTTCACTGGTGCAACGAGCAGCATGTACGGCGAGTCGCAGTCCATCTCGAAATAGTCGTTGACCCGCTCACGCAACACGCTCGGCGCGAACGGCCGAAAGCTCTCGCGAAACTTGATCTTCAGGTTCATCTGCGCCTGCATGCGCGGGCTTCGCGCATCACCGATGATGCTCCGATTGCCGAGCGACCGCGGGCCAAACTCCATGCGCCCATTGAACCATCCGACAACCTTCTCGCTGGCGAGCAGATCGGCTACCTCGTCAATCAGCTCCTCACGCTCGAGGCGACGGTACTTTGCCCCAATACTCTTGAGATAATGCTCAATTTCCTCCGCCGAGTATTCCGGCCCGAGGTACGCGCCCTTCATCGAGTCCGTGTACGGTGACTCGTCGACGCCTCTGCCCGCGCCTCCCGAGTCGTCGTACGCTCGAAGCGTCGCATCGTCGAAGGATCGCGAACTCTCATTGACCGACGACGCCAACAGATTGCTGGCCGTCGAGACTGCGGCCACTGTTCTCGCTCCCTGTCGCTTGAGCACGCGAGACCGACCCAAGTGGCGATGTACGATGAGCTGCGCGACGCCTAACGCACCGCCGGCGTCGCCGGCGGCCGGCTGAATCCAAATATTTTTGAAGGGTCCTTCTCGCAGCAAGCGCCCGTTTGCAACGCAGTTCAAGGCGACGCCGCCGGCGAGCACGAGGTTCTCGGCGGCCGTGATCTGGTGAGCCGTCTGCGCCATGCGAAGCATGATCTCTTCGCACACGACCTGGACAGATCGCGCCAGATCCATCTCGCGTTGTGTCAACTTCGCTTCGGGCTCTCGCGGGGGGCCGCCAAACAGCTCGTCGAACGCGGCGCTCGTCATTGTGAGGCCGCCGAGATAGTTGAAATACTTCTGATTCAGACGGAAGGAGCCGTCGTCCTTCAGCTCGACGAGATGCTTCCAAATCAAATCGACGTATTTAGGCTCGCCGTAGGGCGCGAGCCCCATGACTTTGTACTCGCCCGAGTTGACCTTGAAGCCGGTGTAGTATGTGAATGCGGAATAGAGAAGGCCGAGCGAGTCGGGCCAACGCAGCTCGCGAACGAGCGAGATATCGGAGCCGCGACCGATGCCGATGGATGCCGTCGCCCACTCACCGACGCCATCTATAGTAAGGATCGCGGCCTCCTCGAATGGAGACGGGAAGAACGCGCTCGCCGCGTGAGACTCGTGGTGCTCCGCGTAGAGCAACTCGCCCTCATAACCGCCAAGCGACTCGCGGAGCATCCGGTCCGTGTACAGTTTTTCCTTGATCCAAAGAGGCCCCGCCTTCAGAAAGGACGAGAATCCTTTGGGTGCTATGCCGAGATAGCTCTCGAGAATGCGCTCGAACTTGAGTAGCGGCTTGTCATAAAAACCGACTGCGCGAAGGTCGGCCGTCGAAATCCCGGCCGTGTTCAGGCAGTACGATACCGCACGCGTCGGAAAGTCGGCGTCGCCCTTCTTCCTGGTGAAGCGCTCCTCTTGCGCGGCAGCAACGATCTCGCCGTCGCGCAAAAGAGCGGCCGCACTGTCATGATAGAACGCGGAGATGCCGAGAACGAACTCGTGAGCCATAAGCCTCGCGTAATGAGCGCGTACTTGGTGCGACGACGGCACCGGTGCAAGAGCCGGACTGCCATAACGTGCCTTGCGGTGTATCCTCTAAACCGATACCGGCTCGGCGGTTGCCTCACTCAGCTGCAGCCGAGCCGGGATTTTTGCTGCGTTCAGTCTTGTTGCGTTATTGCCACAAGCCGCACGGCCGCCTTCTACAGCGCCGTCGGCACGTGCATGGTCGATTACCGCTCAGTGCGGCTTTTGGAATGCCTTAACTGCGAGGAAGACTGCAGTGAGCCCGGCTACTAGCTGCACGGCGCTGGTGAGACTGAACTGCCGCTTCGTTGAGACGAATACCTCGTCGCCTGCGCGCAGATGCAGCTGATCCAGGGATAACCCATCGGCAAGCGCAGCGCGGACCTCGTCCGAGCTCCAAATCGGCTCGCCGGCGCGTCGAATGAGCGTTTTCGAAACGTCGGACTCCGCGTTCACCCCGCCCGCTTGCATGATCAAGTCGGCAAGCACGGCGTCGGTCCTCGTAGAGTACCAGCCGGGATGAGTCACGGCCCCGAGGACCGCAACACGTAGTAGTGGAACCGCACGCACCTTGGGATCACGAATGTACTTGCTGAGGTACGCGGTAATGGTGTCGGCGAGCTCGGATCGGAGAACTCCCTCGAGAGATAGCTCGGGGATGTTCGAGAAATTTGTGAAGTGCAGCATCCTACCGCTGCGCACGGTCACGGTGTCCTCACGAGTGCCTCGTCGGGCGTCCCCGTTGTCACCGGCCTGCAAGACCGCGATGTCGATGGCGAGTAAGATCTTATCGCCCTCTTGAAAATCGCCATTTTGAAGCCGTGTCCGCAGCAGGGAAGCTTCAATACTCCGGTGATCCCGTTCTGCCTCACTGACAGCAACCTGGAGTTGTGCTCGAGTTTCGAACGACGACCCTTTCAGAACAGGCGACTGTGCGTTGGCGATGCGTCCGCTCAACGCAACCGCGAGCAGCGCTGCAATTCGTGTGTTTCGACCATTTAGCATCGATTCTCCCCTTTTCTCCGCGATTCGGCCTTTCGTCCGAGCCCACCCCGGGGCAATGGTTGTGCCCCTCCCATGCCGCGCACATTGCGTCATAAGTTGATTACGCCCAATGAGATGCGACGTCTCGGACGGTCGCGGCACGCTCGCGCGCCCCGCGGTCTTATGCGCAGATGCATCAGTAGTGTGGCGCGTTTGTGAAACAGTTCGACGACGAGCGAATTGCAACGGGCAACGGTGCAATGGGGCGAATAGTGTGCAGTCTCATCGCGGTCCTTCCGGACCTAACGAATTCGGACAACGGCCAAAAGCACGGTCGCGACACGTGGCACCGGGGTTGCTTCCGGCGTGCCATCGACAGGCAGTGCCGCCTTCCGGAGTGTGCAAGCAAGGTCGCA
>DATBBP010000237.1:0-3266 GCA_036270935.1 Gemmatimonadaceae bacterium | reverse complement strand
GAAAGCGCCCGCGACAAGCACAGTGAGACCCGGCGCATAGGCCCAGATAGGAATCGCCAACAGCGCAAGCACGAGTGCAATGACTATCGCGCGCCGCCGCCCGATTCGATCGGAAATGTGGCCGAAGACGATTCCGCCCGTGATCGCTCCCACCATCGAAAATGCCGTGAGGTTCGCTCTCTTCTCTGGGGTAAAGCCCCAGTCGCGCTGGAGGAACGTCGGATACATGTCCTGCGTGCCGTGCGATATGAAGTTCATCATCGTCATCAGCAGGACCAGGTAGAAAAAGAGCTTCCAGTGCGAGACGATGCCGCGGGCGAGGCCCCCCCAGCTGTCGTGCTTCGTTCGCTCCCACACTTCGGATTCCTTCACGCCGAGGCGAACGTAGAGCGCGAGTAACGCAGGTAGTCCGCCGATGAAGAAGAGAGGACGCCATCCCCATCGCGGGAACACGACCAGATATGCCAGTGCCGCGAGCAGATAGCCGCAGGCATATCCCTCTTGCAGCAGGCCCGAGAGAATGCCACGGCGCTGCGCCGGAGCTTTCTCCATCGCGAGCGACGCGCCGACACCCCATTCGCCACCCATGCCGATCCCGAAGAGCGCACGCAGTACGAGAAATGTTCCGAAGCTGTGCGCGAAGCCCGTCGCGACTTCAACGAGCGAATAAAAAACGAGATCGATCATCAACGGCAAACGCCGGCCATAACGGTCCGCGAGGAGGCCGAAGATAAAGGCGCCGACAGGACGAAACGCGAGCGTCACCGTCAGCGACAACGCAAGCGCTTTGTCCGGACGTCCGAAATCTTTCGCGATGGCGGTCAACGTCATCACGACGAGGAAGAAATCGAACGCATCGAGCGTCCAGCCGAGGAAGCTGGCCGCGATGGCGTGCCGATGATCTGTTGTGCGTTGCGCGGACGCCGTCACGGTGCCTTGGCGAGAATTGCCGAGGCGCCATCGAACTGCTGCGCCGCGCGACGCACCGTGGGGTCGACCAGTGCCGCAACGCGATAATAGCCGGCGTCGCCGAACTTCGCACGCGCCAGCGCGCGGACGAGAACATGTTGCAGCTCACCATCGACATCTGCGCCCGCCGGTATCGCGACGGACTGTTGCGAGGCGAATGAACGAAAGTCGGCAATTGCCGAAGGAGGCATCACAGGCTGGGAGGCTAAAGCATCGAGGGTGGCTGGAATTCCGACATTCGCACTAACGTAGCCACCGATCCACTTCAACACGAGATCGTTCTCGCGCACGTGCGCGAGCCACAGAGGTTGAGGGTCTTCAGCGAGCCTAACGTCAGGGTATATCCCACCGCCGCCATACACAGTGCGCCCCTGATCAGTTTTGCAGCTGGGCCGCCCAACCGTATCGCGTTCGACACCGGCGAGGCGGTAGTACTCGTGACGTGAGATCGAATGGTACTGGCGCTGGATCACACGGCCACAGGGCGTGCGGACGTGACCGATGACGAGCTCGATGAATGACCCGTCGGACATCGGAAACCCAGCCATGAGCAGCGACTTGCCGAAGGTCGGGGTTCCAACGACGAGCGCGCGATCGTGATCCTGAAGCGCGCCGGCGACGAGCTCAGAGGCACTCGCGGTCCCATCGTTCACCAACAGTACGATTGGATAGCGCTTTTCGCTCCGCCAGAATGAACGTGAAACGCGCGACGTATCGGTCACGTCCGCTTTGCGACCTTCGGCGGTATAGACGATCGCGCCTTTGGGCAGGAACTCTCCGGCGATCTTCGCCGCCTGGTCGACGCGGCCGCCGCCGTTGTCGCGGAGATCGATGAGAACCCGTGTCATTCCCTGCTTTTCCATTCGGCCGAGCGCATCGTGCAGATCGTCGGCAACCTTGTCATTCACGAACGTCGTGATTCGAACGTAGCCCGTTTGCTGATCGAGCATGAACGCGGCGGGGACCGCTGTGGCGTCGTCGACGCGCTCGCGTTTCACGACGCGAACGAGTTGCACGGTCGATCCATCGATACGGCGCCGCTCGAGGCCTAACGAGACCGTCGAGTTCTTCGGCCCGGCGATGCCGATATCGAGCTCCGTCGGTGAAGTGGCGTCGACGGGCTTGCCGTCGATACTCACCAGCTCGTCGCCAACCAGGATGTCCTGCTCCGCTGCCTTCGACTGCGGCTCGACACTCACCACAACCGGCGCGCCCTCGATGAACCTGAAGTCGACCGGCACCGGGTAGAGCTTCCCGTCACGATATGCCGCCGCTTTCGCGGGATTCAAGCGAACCGCGGGAATGACGAACGAATGCGGGTCCGCCGCGTGGACCATCCCCTCGATCGCCGCCATGAATAGCTCGTGCATGTCCAGAGAATCCGGATGGTTCACCCGGATCTGGTTGAGCACCTGGCTGAACATCTGCAGGTCTTCGGCGGTGCTGCGGGGGCGCAGCGGGCTGTGGGAGGAGGTGTCCTGCGCACGCGCCGATGTTGGTAATGCGATTGCGGCGCCAACGAGGAGCGCCATTCGTCGCACATACAATCGTAAGTCGTTAGGCATCGAACTCTCCAGCATCCTTGATTGCTAACTCACGCACGTGATCTTCGGCTTCCTTGCGCCGCGGATCCGTTTGACTCGCGCGCGCCAGAAATGCCCGATACGACGCAAGCGCTTCGGCTGTCTTGCCTTGGGAATCGAGCACCAAAGCGAGCATGAAATAGGGTGACGCGTAAACGGGATCGACCTCGATCGCTTTACGCAACTGCGCCTCGGCTTCGTCGAACTGCGCGGAGGCGATCAAGGTGTAGCCGTACGCGAAGCGCAGCGTTGGATCGTTCGGGCGGATCTCGACCGCGAGCTCCATCTCGCTCAGCGCCGTCGCCGTGTCCTTAGCCGCCATCGCAAGGTTGGCAAGCTGCAAGTGGGCCGGAAAATAGGAGAGGTCCTCTTCGAGCGCCCGCGCGAATGCTTCCTTTGCCGCCGCTGTGTTACCGAGGGTCAGCTGCACCAAGCCAATACTGTGCTCGAGCAGCGCCTTGGATTCGTACACGAACACCAGGTCGTTCTTGTCGGCTTTTCGCAACTCAGCGACCGATTGAGTCAGCTCGGACAGGGCGCTGTCTGGTTGGCGAACCTGCACGAACACACGACCGCGTTCCGCTCGGAGATACGCTTTGAAGCGCGCGTCTTCGATCGCGGCCGCGTAATACTTGAGCGCGTCGTTGAAGTTACCCTCGCCGTACGCCTTCCACGCCTTGGACGACGGCGGCAACTGCATGAGCCAGCGGTTGA
>DATBBP010000236.1:0-11053 GCA_036270935.1 Gemmatimonadaceae bacterium | reverse complement strand
CTAAGACCGTACGGTAACAAAGAAGGCCAGGTCTCGTTATGCGAGGCCTGGCCTTTTTGTTGTGGTGGCGTGATTGGAGTGACGAGTTCCGAGTTACGAGTTACGAGACCGCTCAGCCCCACCACACTTGCCACTTGCCATTCGCCACTCGTTACCACTAGAACAGCGAGTACTGCCTCGGATCGTCGAACTTCTTCCCCCGCGGCAGGAATGGCCCGGCGACACTGTCCTGTGCCGCCGTGGTCAGCTTGCCCTTGAATACCGTTCCGCGGAGTGCGGAGTTCATTGCGCTACGCGCCATCTCCGGCGTGTTGTTTTGCTCACTCAGGTGCGCAAGAACGATGTGCGCAGTGCGCGACGTGACGCTGTCGCGAGCCAATTTCCCGGCATCGCGATTGCTCAAATGCCCGACACTGCCAGCGATGCGTTGACACAACCACGGGGGATACGGCCCGGCCCACAGCATCCCTTCGTCATGGTTGGATTCAAGGACAAGGATATCGACCTCCCGGCACAGCGTTCGAACATGCTCATTGGCGTGGCCGACATCATAACAAATCGCCGCGCGCGCACCGGTCGAGAGGGTCGTTGCGATAAAGCCCACTGTCTCGAGCGCGTCGTGCGGGATGGGCAAGGCGGTAATCTCGAGTCCGTCGATGCGCATCGGCGTGCCCACCGGCAACGGCGTCAGCGACACATCGGCTAGCGCAGGTGATTGTGCCGTTCCACCGGTGGCGAAGACCGCCCATCCCCAGCGCCGCACGCAGCGCGCGACGCCGCCGATGTGGTCGCTGTGATCGTGCGTGAGCAAACATGCGTTGATCGATGCGGGATCGATACCCGTGGTCTTGAGCCGATTGCCAATTGCGCGCGGTCCGAAGCCCGCGTCGATCAGCACGCGTGTGCCGTCGCCTTCGACGAGGACCGCGTTTCCGCTGCTCCCGGTACCCAGAATCCAGACCTTCACTCGCTCTCTCCAACGGTCCAGCGAGCACGGTGCGCCGCAGTCAGCTGCTCCCGTCCGCGCTCAGTGAGCTTCACCTGCCGTCGAGCCATCACGCGCTCGACAACCTCGACAAACTTATCGAGTCGGTAGACCGCATACGGGGGTGCGCTCCCCCACGCAAAAGGAGGCACGGCTTTCGGAGGTGTCTGTCCGCCGTAGACGTTCGCCGCCGCACCGAGCACCGTGCCGGTCGTCAGGTTGGTACCGATGCCGGTCTTCGCATGATCGCCGAACAAGGTTCCGAGAAATTGCATTCCGGTATCGCGCATTCCGCGCGGCGTCCACAGCGTCACCGGCCCATACGTGTTCTTGAGATTGCTCGTAATCGTGCCCGCCCCGAGGTTCACCCAGCGACCCATGTAGGAGTGCCCGACAAATCCGTCGTGCCCCTTGTTCGCGTAGCCGATCATGATCGTGTTGCTCATCTCGCCGCGTACCTTGCAGTGGTCGCCGATTGAGCAGATGGAAATCCGGTCTCCAAGTACGGTCGAGTGCCTGCCGACATAGCAGGGACCAACAAGACGGGTGAAGGCCTGGACCGTCGTCCCCGCTCCAACGTAAATCGGGCCCGCCGCGGCGTCGAATACAACCTGAGGCTCAATAGTCGCGCCTTTGACGAACAGCTCTCCCGCGATCCAGCGGTCAGCCGCGACGAGCACCGGATGCTTCCCAAGGACGATCGCATGCTCCGGCGGCGGCGCGAGTTGGGTCCCCGCGATGACTCCGCCGAACGATGGCCTCTGATAGAACGCGAGATCGTCCGTGAGCTGCTCAGGCAGGAGACGCACGAGATCCCACACGTCGTTGATCCACCACCCAGCCAGCGTCGTCGACTCCGCGCCTGATCGTCCGACATCGTCGAGCGTGAGACGGCCGGCGGCGAAGTAGTCCACCGGTAGCTCGCGTGACGTCCGCGCGGCGACGACACGGCCGCCGGACAACCACAGATCGACCGCACCGATATCGTCGTTTGGTGCGGCACCCATGGCAGGCAGTTGAATCGCGCTCAGCTTCGGAACGAAGCGCGCATTGGCGATCACCGAGCCCGCCGGGATTCCGCCGCTCGCAATCGGGCTCGATGTGCCCTCGTCGAAGTTCTCGAGATGCTCGGCAGTGATGAGACCCACGATAGGCAGCTGGAGTGCCGTCTGCCAGCGCTCGCGCTGGACGGCGGCGCCTGCCACCATGTCCGCTAGTGGTCGCGTGAGCGCGAAGGGCTCGAATTCGCGCGCGCAGCTGTCGTCATAGAGATAGAGCCCGCTCATGCGCGTTCCCGTGCCGACGGCGGTAGCGCGTCGATGAGGGTTTTTAGATCACTCGACCGATCGACGGTCGTGACGAGCACGAGCCCGTCGCGGACGACGACAACCAGATCGGACACGCCGTAGAGCACGACTTTGCCATCCTCCGCGTGCACGACATTGCCGCGGGAGGCGACGGCGAGGACATCGCCGCTGGTGGCGTTGCCCGAAGCGTCGTGCGTCTTCACGCGCCGAAGCGCGCCCCACGTTCCGACATCGTCCCAGCCAAAATCGCCCGGCATGACCATCACGCGCTCACTGCGCTCGAGCACACCCACGTCGACCGAAACCGGCTTGACGGCGGAGAAAAAGGCACTCGCCTCACTGCCGTGCTTCGCGATCGCCGGCGCGATCTCCGGCGTGTGCGAGCGCAACTCGTCCAGAAAGTCGCCAACGCGCCACACGAAGATTCCTGAGTTCCAGAGATACCCGTCCCGAGTCATCTGCTCCGCGCGCGCACGATCCGGCTTTTCCACGAAGCGAGCGACGCGGCGCACGCCCGGCTCGACGTCGCCGTTAGGCTGAATATACCCAAATCCGGGATCGGGGCGCGATGGGACGACGCCGACGGTTAGCAAACTCTCATGCTTGGCCGCGGCAGCGGCGGCGCGCCGCAGCGTGCTTCGAAAGCCATCGACGTCAGCCACTGCCCAATCTGCGTGCACCGAGATCATCACCGCCTCGTTGCCGCCGCCCGCTCGATCGCGAATCTGCAGCGCTGCCCAGGCCAGTGCCGCCGCGGTACCGCTGGGCTGCGGCTCGGCGATCAGATTCTCTCTAGGCACATCAGGAAGGAGCTCACCGATGGCCGGAACCAATGAGGCATTGGTGAGAATCAGCGTGTGTGACGCCGGCGCGATCGGGCGCAGTCTCGCCACGGCTTCGACGAGCAGCGGCACGTCGGTAATGAGAGGGAGAAGCTGCTTCGGACGGCTCGGCGTGCTCAGGGGCCAGAAGCGCGAGCCCACGCCCCCTGCCAACACCACGACCCAGATGTTGGTTTTGCTCACGGCGCTTCGCCGCCGGACTCCTCGCCGCCGATTCCGACTAGCTCCGCGGCCCGGGCATAGAGCTTTTTGGGGCTGAACGGCTTGGTGAGAAACTCGCTTGCGCCGAGCTCGATAGCGCGATGATGCTGCTGCTCTTGGCCGGCCGCCGTGAGAATGATCGATGGCAGATCGTGGAGTCGCTTGTCCGCTTTCATCGCCGCAAGCACATCCAATCCGCTCAAATGGGGCATCATTAGATCGAGAAGCACGAGGTCAACGTCAGGCTCTCGACGAAGAAGATCCAGCGCCTCGCGCCCATCGTACGCGAGCGTCACGCGAAACGGACCCTGCTCGAGCTTCATCTTGATGATCCGACCGATGTGTGGCTCGTCGTCTGCCACGAGGACATGAAACATCGGTTCGGACGCGCTGCTGTCCGGGGCCATCTCAAACCAGGGCAGCGATGTGATCGCGATTCCGGCGGAGCTCGAATAACAGCTGACCGATGTTCGCCTGCGGAGTCAACAACACAAAGAGAATCGCATCTGACGACATTGCGGAAACAATCGCCATGCCTCCGCGGTACTCCAACACGGCAGTGAGCAGTTCAGCGCGACGAAGCGTGGCACCCAATTCGTCTGCCGGTCCAATAATTGGCGGAATGAGTGCCGCGATGCGCTCCGGATCGATGCCGGGCACCGCTTGGCCATCGATGAGGAGTCCATCGCGGCCGAGCACAACGGCCGCTTCGACTCCTTCGCGTTGTCGAATTGCAGCCACGAGATCACGAATACTGGCCACCTCGATTCCCTCGTGGAAAGTGGTGGCGAAGCTAGAGATCGAAAATGTCGAAGTCAAGCGCTGATAATCGCTTGAACTCTCAATCACCTCCGAATATCCTACGCCATTGCTGCATCATTCGAGCACGACTTCACCGACTCCATCCGGCATCATGACCTCGAGATTGTGGACGCCGCGAATACTTCCGCTCTTCGCGATGGCGTGCGCGGTCTCGCTCTTCGGAACGACGGCGTGCAGCAGCCTTACGCGCCCCGGTGCTCAGTCGGCGAACGTAACTGACACCGTCACCGTCTTTGCGATCAACAACACGCCAGCCGACGCGCCAGCCGGTCTCTGGCTCTTTGGCGAGCAGGCCGTGGTTGTCAATTCATCGTTCACGTTCGATCTCGCCTTCGACATGGACGCGCAGGGCAATACAACGCTGTACACCGTTCGTTATGTGGCGGGCGATCTCTCCGCGGCGCACAGCGTCGGCATGCAGAAAATCAGCTCGAGTTACGACGGGCTCACCAAGGCGCCGTCGTCGGGATACGTCTCCGACTCGCTGCTTACGGCAAGCGTTGGTGACGTGTTTGCCATCCAGACATCCGATCCGAGCGCGTGCAGCTTCTCCGTGTTCAGCAACGTGATTTACGGCAAAGTGCAGATTCTGGCCGTCGATCCGGTAGCACGAACGGTGCGGACGCGTTTCACCGTCGACCCGAACTGCGGCTTCTTCTCTCTCATCCCTTCGGGTACTCCGAAGGACTGACCCGGAGCGCACGTGCACGACACGCGGGCCCTGCGCGAGCAGGTCGACCTGCTGCGCGACGCAATGCGCCGACGCGGCGCGGATGATGGGATGCTCCAGCTCATCGATCGCGGCGAAGGCCTCGATCGCGACCGGCGCACGCTCATACAAGCGGTCGAAGAGCGCAAAGCGGCCCGAAACGCCAACTCGCAGGAGGTCGCGCGCCGCAAGAAGGCGAAGGAGTCGGCGGACGAGCTCATCACCCGAGGTCGCGAGCTTGGAGAAGAGATTGCCCGTCTGGAAGGCGAGCTCGAAGCGGTCGAGGTCGATCTTCGCACGATCCTCCTGGAGCTGCCTAACGTCACGCTGCCCGAGGTACCCGCGGGTGGGGAAGAGTGCAACCGCATCGTCAAGGAATGGGGCACACCCCGCGACTCTGCTGGTGTGCGGCCGCATTGGGAGATCGGTGCGGCGCTCGGCATCATCGATCTCGAGCGCGCCACAAAGGTCAGCGGCTCCGGCTTCGTCTGCTATCGCGCGTTAGGCGCACGCCTCGTTCGGGCGCTGATCAACTTCTTCATCGACCTGCACGGTCGCGAGCACGGATACGAGGAAGTGTGGCCGCCGGTGCTCGTCAACCGGACAACGATGACGGGAACGGGGCAGCTTCCCAAGTTCGAGGACGACGCGTACGCGGTGAAGGGCGACGATCTCTTCCTCATCCCCACCGCCGAGGTCCCCGTCACGAATCTGTATCGTGACGAGATCATCGATGCCGTTGAGTTGCCGAAGGGATTCGTCGCGTACACGCCGTGTTTCCGCCGCGAAGCTGGATCGGCTGGCAAGGACACGCGCGGAATTCTGCGCACGCACGAATTCGATAAGGTCGAACTGGTTCGTTATGCAACGCCAGAGGATTCGGCGAACCAACACGAGCGGCTGACGCGTCACGCCGAAACCGCGCTCGAGGTGTTAGGCATTCCATATCGGCGGAAGCTTCTCGCGGCTGGGGATACCGGTTTCTCCTCGGCGATGACTTACGACCTCGAGGCTTGGGCCCCGGGCGTCGGCGCGTGGCTCGAGGTGTCGTCATGCAGCAACTTCACCGACTTCCAGGCGCGCCGAGCCAACATTCGCTTCCGGTCGGCGAAGGGCGATAAGCCACGCTTTGTGCATACGCTCAACGGCTCGGGGCTCGCACTGCCTCGCACCGTCGCTTGTATACTCGAGCATTATCAGAATGTTGATGGCAGTGTAACTATACCCGAAGCACTGAGGCCGTTTTTCGGGACCGACCGGATCGGTTGATCGTTATGCGCCGCGGCAGCCCGGAGCTGCTTCTCGCCGCGCTCATCGCCCTGCTCCTCGGGTCGATTCTCTGGTACACGCACCACGTCGTCGGCGACTTGCGTCTCGAGGCAGCGCGCTCGAGCCGGATTTACGCGCGCATCTACCACGCGCTCGGCGACACGACCGAGGGTGCCGGCACACAAGCCCTGCTCGGGCTTTCGCGGAGCATCGTCGAGCAAGGCGTTCCAGTCATCGTCACCGACACTGCTGGCAATCCGACCGCCGCAGCGAATCTCCCATTCGAGGCGACCGACGTCATGCGTGACGGCCGCGTCCGCGCCTACGTCCGGCGCCTCGATGGCGAGAACCCGCCCGTCGTCGATCCGATGCTCGGGCAAATTCATTTCGGCAACACGCCATTGGTGGAAGGACTACGCGTTATTCCAGTGCTGCAGGTCGCGACCGCGGCAATCCTACTCTTCATTGGTTTTTACGTCATTCGCGTGCGCGGCAATGTCGCGCGCGAACGCATCTGGGCGGGAATGGCACGCGAATCGGCGCACCAGCTCGGGACGCCGCTCTCGAGTCTCGCTGGATGGATCGAGCTCCTCGAAGAACAAATCGAAGAACCTTCGACGGCGGCGGCTGCGGGGCACATGCGAGCCGATCTCGAGAGGCTCGATCGCGTCGCCCATCGCTTCGAGCGAATCGGTCGCGATCCGAAGTGCGAGCCTGTCGACGTCACTATCCTCATCGATCGCGTCGCGTCGTACTTTCGCGCCCGCGTGCCCACGCTCGCCAACACCATTGCGATCGACGTCGCGCACGATGGCGGCGAGGCGATCATCAGCGGAGATTCCGTTCTCCTCGAGTGGGCGATCGAAGTGTTGGCGAAGAACGCGATCGACGCGCTCGCTGGCCGCGGCGGTCGCATTCGTCTGTCGACGGCGCGACTCCAGGACGGAAGCGTGCGCATTCGTGTCGCGGACGACGGCCCGGGAATTCCCGCGAGCCTTCGCGCTCGCGTGTTCGAGCCTGGATTCTCCACGAAGAAGAGCGGCTGGGGAATCGGGCTCTCGCTCGCGCGCCGCATTGTAGAAGAGAACCACCGCGGGAAATTGGTCCTCGCCGCGTCGGAGGCCGGCGCTACGTTCGACGTTATACTTCGATAATGGAAGCACCGACGACATCAACGACTCTGCAGGACGATTCTCTCCTCGGCGACCTCAACCCAGCGCAACGAGAGGCCGTGCTGCATCGCGACGGGCCGCTCCTCGTTCTCGCCGGCGCCGGTTCGGGAAAGACGCGCGTCCTCACGCTGCGCATCGCACGCCTCATCGACGTTCACGGCGTCGAGCCGACTGCGATTCTGGCCGTCACGTTCACGAACAAGGCGGCGGGCGAAATGCGCGAGCGCATCGAGCGCTTGCTCGGTCGCTCCACGAGGGGAATGTGGATCGGCACCTTTCACGCAATCGGTGCGCGCATGCTGCGTGCAGCGGCACGCCTCGTCGACCGCACGCCGGCCTACACAATTTACGATCAGGATGACTCGCTCGCCGTCGTCAAGCGATTGATGGAGCATCACGGCGTATCGCCGAAGCAGTACGCACCGCGAGCAGTGCAGGGTGCAATCTCCGATGCGAAGAACGCGCTCGTACCACCCTCGGAGTACGAATCGCTCGCGATGGACCCATTCTCCCGTACCGTCGCGCCGATCTACCGCGACCTCGGAGAGGCGCTCCGAATCGCGAATGCCGTCGATTTCGATGATTTGCTCGTGCTTCCCGTTAAGCTGCTGCGCGAGAATCCAAAGCAGTTGGCGTCGTACCGCGACCGGTTCCGCCACGTCCTTGTCGACGAGTACCAGGATACGAATCGTGCACAGTACGAGTTCGTGCGTCTTCTGTCTGGCGACGTCGGCAATGTCTGCGTGGTCGGTGACGATGACCAGTCGATTTACGGCTGGCGTGGCGCAGACATCCGCAACATTCTCGACTTCAAGAAAGACTTTCCATCCGCTTCTATTGTTCGACTCGAAGAGAACTATCGTTCGGCGCCGCCCATTCTCGATGTCGCGAACGTCGTGATCTCCGCGAACACAGGCCGCATGGGAAAGACGTTGCGCGCCACGCGAAGTGGCGGGGAGTTGGTCACCTTGCTCCGCGCGCTCGACGAACGCGATGAGGCCGACTGGATCATCGAGGAGCTCACGACGCTTCGGGGAACAAAGCGCCTCGTCCTGCGTGACTTTGCCGTGCTTTATCGCACGAACGCGCAGAGCCGCGCTCTGGAAGACGCGATGAACCGTCACGCGATTCCGTATCGGCTCGTTGGTTCCGTGCGTTTCTACGATCGCCGCGAGATTCGCGATCTCATGAGCTATCTCAAGCTCATCGCCAATCCCGCCGACGACGAAGCCTTCCGACGCGCGGTCAGCGTTCCGAAGCGCGGGCTCGGTGAAACGACCCTCGAGGTACTCGCGGAGGCAGCACGCCGCGAGCGCATATCGATGTTCGCGGCGGCGTCGCGCGCCGATCTTCTCGGGGGCATGCGGCCGGCCGCTCGTGCTGCGCTCGCCCAGTTCGTTGAGCTGATTGAGCGATTCCGCGCGCAAGCCGAAGAAGCGGCGGTCGACGAGTTGCTCCGTGATCTCGTCGAGGCGATTCGTTATGGCGACTACCTGAAAGCCGAGGGCCCCGAGTCCGCCGATCGTCTCGACAACGTGAAAGAGCTTATCACGGGCGCGGCTGAGCTGGTCGCGGACGAGTTGGGGGAGGTCGGCCTTCGTCCGCTCGATCATTTTCTCCAGCGCGCCACGCTCGTTGCGGACGTCGATGCGCTCGATGCTGAAGCGGATGCCGTCACGCTCATGACGCTGCATAACGCGAAAGGACTCGAATTCCCAGTTGTGTTCATCAGTGGACTCGAGGACGGGCTCTTTCCGCTCGCGCGGGCCTACGATGAGCCCGCGCAGCTGGAGGAGGAACGGCGGTTGCTCTACGTCGGCATCACACGCGCCGAGCGGAAGTTGTATCTCACCTACGCGGAGGAGCGACGCCGCAACGGCGAGCTTATCGCGTCGAAACCATCGAGCTTCCTCGAGTCGATTCCCGAATCGATGCTCGACAAGCGAAGCACCGTGAAGGTGCGGAGCACAGGACGCGCCGCCATGCGCGGGCCATCGTTAGGTTGGGGAGGCGGCCGGCGCGGTGGACGCGACAACGGGCGCTTTCCCTTGGATGACGGTTTCGATGCGACGTTTCCGCCATCGGCTGCGGCACGGCGGCCAGGTACGCCGGTCACGCGAGACGCCTACTTTCCAGACGATGAGAACGCGTCGCAGGATGCGCCCACCATTGCCGTCGGCGCGCGTGTTCGTCACCGAAAGTTTGGCGCGGGCACTATCGCGGAGCTGGCCGGTTCGGGACGCGAGCTCAAGGCGAAGGTCGATTTCGACGACGAAACGGTCGGGCGCAAAACGCTCGTCGTTGCTCAGGCGAACCTCGAGCGCGAGATCGGCACGTGAGTCTCTCACTGGACGAAGTGCGTCACATCGCTTCGCTCGCTCGGCTCGGCATCAGTCACGAGCAAGTGCGCGCTGCCGCCGTCGAGCTAAGCTCCATTCTCGAACACATGCAGCTGCTCTCGCAAGTCGACACGAGCGATGTGGACGATCTCGGGATCGCGCAACCCGGCATGATCCTCCGGCCAGACGTCGGCCCGCCGATTCCGCTCGCGCGTGCACCCGATGATTTCGCGCCGTCGACGCGCGAGGGTTTTTTCCTCGTTCCCCGACTAGCGACGCACGAAGACCCGGAGCCGGCGCCTTGACCGAGGAAGCGCTCGACCGCCGTCCGGCGCACGCGGCTGCTGCCATTAGTGAAGCGGTTCTTGCGGGCGCGCGGTCGCCGCGCGAGGTCGTCGACGCAGCCTTCGCGCGAGCCCGTCACGTACGCGCGGGCGCGGACGGCCTCAACGCCCTCCTCTGGAGCGATCGATCCACTGCGCACAACGAGGCCGCCGCGCTCGCCGATCGCCTAAGAGTGGGCAACGCGGGAGAGCTTGCGGGCGTGCCGGTTGTCGTCAAAGACAACATCGCGACGCTCGATTCGCCGACGACGTGCGGCTCGCGTATTCTCGAGCACTATCGCAGTCCGTTCGAAGCGACGGTCGTTAGGCGTCTGCGCGATGCCGGAGCGATCGTCATCGCGAAAACGAATCTCGACGAGTTCGCGATGGGTTCGTCCACCGAGTACAGCGCCTTCGGTCGCACGAAGAATCCCTTCGACCCGGCGCTTGTCCCTGGCGGCTCGTCGGGCGGCTCGGCTGCCGCCGTCGCGGCAGGCATCACGCCAATTGGTCTCGGATCGGAAACCGGCGGATCGGTTCGGCAGCCGGCGGCGTTTTGCGGGGTTGTGGGCGTCAAGCCGACATACGGTCGAGTGAGCCGCTTCGGTCTCGTGGCGTTCGCGTCGTCGCTCGATCAAGTTGGTGTCTTCGGCGCTACGGTCGATGATGCGGCGCTCGCGCTGCAAGTCGTCGCGGGGCGCGATTCGCTCGATGCCACAAGCGTCGATCACGAAGTTGCGGACTACCGCAGGAAACTCTCTTCGCTCAATGGGGTCGTGATCGGCCGCCCGCGCGAATACTTCCCGGAGCAGCTCGATCGCAAGATTGCGGAGCGTTGCGAGCGAGCGCTCGAACACTGCCGAGCTCTGGGCGCGAAGATTCGCGATGTTTCACTGCCGAGCACCAACCTGGCGATTCCAGTTTACTACATTATCGCGCCCGCCGAAGCGTCGTCCAATCTCGCCCGATTCGATGGCGTTCGTTACGGTCTACGCGTTACCGGCGATGGCTTGCGTGGGATGTACGAGGCGACGCGCTCGAATGGCTTCGGTCCGGAGGTCACGCGGCGTATACTGCTCGGCAC
>DATBBP010000235.1:0-4865 GCA_036270935.1 Gemmatimonadaceae bacterium | reverse complement strand
TGCCTCTTCGAACGCCACGTCGCTCTGGAGCACCCACGCGAGCTGCACGAGGAGAACGACGAGCGCGCCGCCCGAGGCACGGAGCCAGTCGAGCGTCGTCTGCGCGAACGACGGCGCGACGATCAATCGCGGGAAGAAAAGTAGGGCCCGCGCCGCCGGGAGATTGGCCGCCGCCTCGATACCGCTGGCGACCTCCTTCGCCGCCTTGGCCGCGCGGATCACGGGAACAGCGTCTCGCAGAATGAGCGCGATGGCAACGATACCGGCCGCACCGAGCACGATCGCCGGAAGATTTCGACGAAACCCCGCTCGTCCGTGCTCCACGAGCGACGTGCGCACGAGCGCTGCGCCAAGGCGATGAAGACTCAAATTCGTGAATAGAATCCAGGTGCCAATGAATCGGAGCGGCGCCGCGAGGACTGAGCCCGAACGACGCAGGACGAAGACCCAGATTATCGCATTGAAGAGAATGACGAGCTGCGTCCGAGAGAGCTTGTAGAGAACGAGTCCGCGGCGCGTGAGAGGCGCGGGAAAGAGGAACTGCAGCTCGGCGCCGCTGAAGGCGAGCGCCATGCGGTCGCTGGAGAACACCCACCCACCGATCAAGAGCAGGAGCACACCGAGGGCCGCGACCGTCTCGAAGTCGTTCCACAGCGACGTTGGTGCGCGGCTGGGCTGCACACTCGGTCGCAGCAGGATGAGCCAGAAATATGCGGCGCCAAGTACGAGCGCCAGTGCGTAACGCGGCTGTCGGAGCCGGCGCGCCTGCAGCGCGAAACGGTTCCGAATGCTGACGCGCGTGAGGTAGAGGAGCGCGTCGAACGCACTCACTCCGCGGCGATCACTGGCCATCGCTCGTTAGGGCCAGGAAGACATCCTCGAGTCCACGTCCCGCGAGCTGCGGGCGCTCGGCGACGATCGCGTCGAACGCACCGTAGGCGATCGTGCGGCCATGATGGATCACCAGCAGCTTCGTGCAGAGCTCCTCGACGAGATGCAGCAGATGTGAGCTGAGAATCACGGCGGCGCCAGCGCGCGCGCGCGCCGCGATGGTCTCGCGCATGCGGCGCATGCCCGCCGGATCGAGACCGGTGAGCGGCTCATCGAGAACGAGAGCGGCAGGATCGTGCAACAAGCCGCAGGCGATCGCGAGCTTCTGTTTCATCCCGCGCGAGAGTTCCGTGGGCAGCGCGCGAGTCTTTTCCGATAGCTCGAGCTCCTCGAGCAGTGGCGTAATCCGAGCAGGCGCGTCGGCGACGCCGTACATTCGACCAATGAACCGCAGGTGCTCGTCAACCGTTAGGTACTCGAAGAGCTGCGGCTCGTCCGGAATGAACGCCAGTCGCCGTTTCGCCTCCACCGGCTGCGTGGCCAGCGGATGACCGGCGATCGAGATGCTTCCGCGAGTCGGAGCGATGATGCCCGCAATCGCGCGGAGCGTCGTCGTCTTCCCAGCCCCGTTCGGTCCAACGAGACCGAGCACTTCACCGGGCGCGACGCTGAACGAGAGATCCTGGACGGCAACCAGATCTCCGTACAGCTTCGTGAACGCGTCGAGGACGATCAGCCCTGGCCTCTCACTTCGGAGTGATCGGAGATAGTCATCTCTCCGTGAATGCCCTCGACGATTGCTTCGTCACCCACCATGGAATTCTTGAGCGTCGAGCGGCGAACGGACGACTTCGATCCGACGATCGTGTCACGCAGCTCGGAGTCTTCGATTCTGCTGCCCGCGCTGACCGAGACGTTCGGGCCGATCGTTGAGCGTTTGAGCGTGACGTTGTCCTCGATGTAGACGGGATCGACCAGCGTCACGTCTTTCGGGACCGATTTCGGGCGACGCGCGGCGTTGCGCTTCTCGAGGATCGTGCGATTCGTGTCGAGCAGCGTATCGAGCTTGCCGGCGTCGTACCATCCTTCCACATCGATGACTTTGATCTTCGCGCCCTTGTCGATCATGTACTGGAACGCGTCCGTGAGATAATACTCACCTTTGTTCGGGGGCTGCTTCAACACCCAGTCGATGCCCTCGAGCATGAGCTTCCAGTTCTTTACGTAGTACAGGCCGATGTTCGCGCGCTTGGAGATCGGCGTCGACGGCTTTTCGACGATCTTCGTCATGTTGCCGTCGCGATCGGTAACGACGACGCCGAAACGCTGATAGTCCTCGACCTCCTTGACCCAGATGATCCCGTCGCCATCCATCCGCTTCACGACGGAGAAATCGGCGTCGAAGATCGTGTCGACGAAGATGATCATCACCGGTTCGTCGATGTACGGACGTGCTAATGCCACCGCGTCCGCCGTACCGCGTTGCTCTTTTTGCTCGACGAAAACGCTCGGGAACGGGTACTTCGCACGCGCGTACTCCTCGACTTTCTCCTTGAGATGTCCAGTGATGTAGATGACCTGATCGACATTCCCGAGCGCCTGCAGATCTTCCATCACGTAATCGATCACCGGCTTACCGGCGATCTTGAGCATCGGTTTCGGCGTTATGTGAGTATGCGGACGGAGCCGCGTTCCCTTCCCCGCCAACGGAATGATCACCTTCATGGCGCGTTGGTCCCCTCCCGTCCGTAACGATCCGTGAGCCTTACGACGTCGTCGAGATGCGGCGTCGAAACCTCGAGGACATCGCAATCGGTTACCGCCTCCATCGAATGGATCGTGAGCGGCGTTATGCGATATGCGTGTCCGATCTGCAATCCGATATCCGTCGGCTCCCCGTCCGCCCCGCTCTGCCAAATGCGATAGATGATCTTCCCCGCAAGGAGATAGACCGTCTCGTCCTTCACGTTATGGTACTGCACCGACAATTTGTGGCCGGCATTGATGTGCAGAATCTTACCGACATACGTGTCGGTGCGCGCCCAGATGGTCTCGTGACCCCAAGGCTTCGGAACGTGCGTGATGTTGACGGGACCCGACATGCGTGGAGCGTTGTGCGTGGAGCGTCTGGCGTGAGGACGTTGCCGTACGCTACACGCGCCATGCGTCACGCGCCACGCTCCGTATTCACGCTCCACGCGCCACGCTCTGCGCCCGGGCATGCTCCGTGCTTTGGGACGCTTCCGATGATCCTCGAACCGAAGTATCTGCCGAAGCTCGCTGCGACGGTTGGCCTCTTCACGCGCTATGGCCTGGCCGATTTCGCGAAGCAGCAAGGCCTGCGTGGCATCGCACCCGGGCCCGAGGATGACGAGTTGGATGGCGCGCCCTCGCCGGAGAAGGCGAAAGCATTCCGGCGGCGCCTGGTCGAGCTCGGACCAGCGTACGTCAAGCTCGGCCAGGTACTGTCCACCCGGCCCGACCTGTTGCCGGAGACGTACATCGAGGAGTTGGAGAAGCTGCAGGATGATGTCGGCCCCGTCCCGACCGAGGACGTGCGCGCGACGATCGAGGAGGAGTTGGGCGCGAGGATCAGCAAGTTGTTCGAGGCATTCGACGACGACCCAATCGGAAGCGCCAGTCTCGGGCAGGTCCACGCCGCGATGCTGCGCGACGGACGACACGTCGTCGTCAAGGTTCAACGTCCGCACATTCGCGAGCAGCTCGCCGCCGACATCGAGTATTTCCGCGAGCTCGCCGAGTTTCTCACCGCGCACACGGAAGCGGGATCGCGCGTCGACATGCTTGGCATCATCAAGCAGCTCGAGCGCGCCCTCGCGGATGAGCTGGATTACCGAATCGAGGCACGAAACGCGGCGGCGTTCCGGCGCTCGCTCGCCGAATTTCCACGAATTCTCATTCCGCGTGTCATCGAGGGTTACACGACGCAGAAAGTGCTCACGACGGAACGCATCAAGGGCGAGAAGATCAGCGAGATCTCGCCACTCACGCGCATCGAGCACGATTTTCATCCGGTCGCCGACGAGCTGACGCGGGCGTACCTCAAACAGATCACCATCGACGGGCACTTTCATGCGGATCCTCATCCGGGAAATGTCTTCGTGGTACTCGCCGACGCGGACAATCCGCTCACACCGTCGGAAGCCAAGGCGAGGGATCGGCGCCGTGTCGCGCGTCCCGCAGTCACGCCACTCGCTCGCATCGAAGCGCTGGCGCAGAAGCAAGCCGCTCCGGAACCGGACGACATCGACGTCCGTCTGTCCCTCATCGACTTCGGGATGACGGCGCGTCTCTCGAATTCCTTACGCGATCAGGTCATTCGGCTGTTGATGGACCTCTCCGACAATCGCGCCGACGACGCCGCGGCGACGCTGGTCGAGATCGGCGACGAGCTGCCCGAGTTCGATCGGACGACGTACATTCGCGACATCGCCGGGATCGTGGCGCGCAACTACGATCTCTCCATCGGCGAAGTCGAGGCGGGGACGATCCTGTATGAGTTGATCAACATCTCGTTTCACCGCGGCCTGCGCTTGCCGGCGGAGCTCACGCTCCTCGCCAAGGCGCTGTTCAATCTCGACGCAGTGACACGCGCACTCGAACCGAGCTACAGCCCGATCAGCACGATTCGCCAGTACGGGAATCAGATCGCCGCCGATAGAGCGCGTCGGGAGATGAACCCCCGCAAGGTCATGCAGCTCGTTATGCAGACGGGGGACCTGCTTACCGCGCTGCCACACCGCCTCGACCTCGTGACGCAGCGGCTGGCCTCGGGCGAGTTTGCGACGCGCGTGGAGGTCCCGCAGCTCAGAATCCTCCTCGACGGACTGCAGAAGGTGGCGAACCGCATCTTCTCCGGTCTCGTTCTCGCCGCGATCATCATCGCGAGCGCGATGTTGATCACGACGCGCAGGACGCTCGGCACCTGGGGCTTCGTCGTCGCCGGCGCGGTGAGCGTGTGGATGGTGATCGCGATCTGGTTGGGCGACAGGCGCAAGCGACGAGAATAGCCA
>DATBBP010000234.1:0-6463 GCA_036270935.1 Gemmatimonadaceae bacterium | reverse complement strand
GATGGCTTGATCCGCAAACGCGATCGCCGGCTTACCGGTCGGCGGCGCCAGCTCGGCGAAGTGCACGGCGAAGCCGAGCTTGTGCGCGAGCCCGGCGTCGGCGCGAAGCGCCTCATGCGACGCCGCCGGGTCGTCGTCGTCGAAGAATGGTGCGCAGAGATAGCCGGGAACGCGCCGAAAGCCGCAGTCGATGCCGACGCCACTATTCGACTCGATCAGGTCGATCGCGACTTCACCGCCGCGCCAAACGAGTCGCGCGGCCTCCTCACCGAATCGTTCCGCGAGGTCACTTATCCGCTCATCCGTCAGGTACGTGAGGTGCGCCGACGTATTGCCCGTGTCACCAGCGCCGAGCCGCTCGCGCTCCAACACCGCGACGCGCTTACCCGCCTTCTTGAGCAAGTACGCCGCGGTAAGGCCGCAGATACCTCCGCCGATAATGGCGACGTCGACTTCCGTCGGCAGTGCGCCGACAAAGCGGGGCGGCGTCGCCGCATGCCAGAGCGATTGGTCGATCGCTCTGGCGAGGCTTGCGACCCTCATCTCATGTCTGGCTCGACGCACTGTGCGGCCGCGATGAGCGCGGCGTCGATAACGCTCGGATCGCCAACTCGTTCATGCTGTCGAGACCCATGTGTTCGCCTCCACCGAAAGGGTTTGACGTTTCACAGGTCTGACGTTCGATCGCAGGAACCACGCCTGTCTCGGTCTCGAGCACTACAATGCTGTTCGGCATCGAAGGCTCGGGCTTGCCGTGATCTCCTGCCACGGCGATACTCGGCGTGGCTCAGTCCTGTTCACCGAGAATTCTCACCGCATGGTTTGGGAAGAACGTTGGCATCCGCTGCGGCGAGAGTGGGTCATCGTCTCGTCGCACCGTAACGAGCGGCCTTGGCATGGTGAGCGCGTGGACGACCTTGCACGGGCCACACCTCCGTACTCGGCCGACTGTTATCTCTGCCCGGGCAACACACGCAGCTCGGGGAAGCGCAACGACAGCTACAGGGGAGTGTTCGTCTTCGACAACGACCATCCGTGTGTCGGGCCTGCGGCGCCGGTGGAACCGTCGGCGGCGCCAGGGATCTATCGCAACCAGCCCGCCACCGGACTAGCGCGCGTCGTCTGCTTCGATTGCCGGCACAACGTTACCCTCGCGCAGCTCAGTGAAGCGCAGATTCTCGAGTTACTCCACGTGTTGCAGGCGCAATACGTGGAGCTTGGCGCTCGCGACGAAGTTCGGCACGTTCACGTATTCGAGAACAAGGGCGAGGTGGTCGGCGTCAGCAATCCGCATCCGCATTGCCAGATCTACGCGACGAACTTCGTGTTTAAAACAATAGAAATCGAAGCGGAAGCACAGCGAGAGTATGTCCAGGAGCACGGTCGGCCGCTCTTCCGGGACATCATCGCAACGGAAGAGGCAGACGACAAACGACTTCTCGTCAGGCGCGAGAGGGCGCTGTCGTTCATCCCGTACTTCGCCCGCTATCCGTACGAGACCTACGTCGCTCCGCGTGCGACGCACCCAAGTCTTGCATCGCTCAGCGGCCCCGAGCTCGAGGACTTCGCGGCTGTGCTGCGCGAGACGCTCATTCGCTTCGACAATCTCTGGCGAATGTCGTTTCCGTATGTCATGGTGCTGCACCAGGCGCCGACGGACGGCAGAGCGTATCCCGGATTCCACTTTCATGTTCAGATCCACCCACCGTTACGGAAGCCGGGCCTCCTCAAGTATCTCGCTGGCCCGGAGATCGGCGGCGGAAATTTCCTCAACGACACGGCCCCCGAGGAGAAAGCCGCCG
Organism: Gemmatimonadaceae bacterium; assembly: GCA_036270935.1. Taxonomy (GTDB): domain Bacteria; phylum Gemmatimonadota; class Gemmatimonadetes; order Gemmatimonadales; family Gemmatimonadaceae; genus AG2. The sequence goes on along the minus strand of DATBBP010000234.1, from coordinate 4,661 downwards.
AGCTGCGCGCCGTATCGAGTGTCCACTACACGCATGGTGAGTAACGTGAGCGCGCCATCGACGGGAGCCGAGGGTCTCGTTGAGCCGTTGCTAAAGATCCACGACCGGATTCGCGACGCCGTGATCGACGCATGCGAGCGACAATCGTCGGCGCAGCTCGCGGCAGTCGTTGCCGAGTCGCCATCGGATAGTGATACGATTTACTCGATCGATCGCGTGGGGGAAGAAGTGTTTGTCGAAGGCCTGGCTGGCTTGGCGCGCCGAGAACCAATCCATCTCGTGGGTGAAGGACTACCAGGCGGTTCGCTCGTGCTGCCTAACGGCACAGACGAGCGGGCGTGTCGCTGGCGCGTACTGGTCGATCCAATCGACGGTACGCGTGGACTGATGTATCAGAAGCGGAGCGCATGGATTCTGACGGGCATTGCGCCGAATAACGGTGACTCGACGCGGCTTCGAGACATCGTCTTCGCCGTACAAACGGAGATCCCGCTCGTCAAGCAGCATCTATCGGATCAGCTATGGGCAGTGCGAGGTCGCGGTGTCGAAGCGTGGCGATACGATCGTCTCTCGTGCGCGCGCGAGCGTCTGTCGCTGCGTCCATCGACCGCGGCGGGAATAGGCCATGGATTCGCGACTCTAGTCCGCTTCTTCCCAGGCGCCCGCGACGTGCTTGCCGCCATCGACGACGACATCGCACAATCGCTCCTGCCGCCAACGCCCGGAAAGGCTGGCTGCTTCGAAGACCAGTATATGTCCACTGGGGGGCAGCTCTACGAGTTGATCGCGGGGCACGATCGCTTCATCGCGGATCTCCGACCGCTCATGCAGTCGGTTCGAAGCGCACGCGGGCTACCGGCCGGACTTTGCTGTCATCCGTACGACCTCTGCACCGCGCTCATCGCCGAGGAGGCGGGAGTGATTCTCACCGATTCTTCGGGAGCGCCTGCAGACGCACCCTTCGACGCCGTTGCCGACGTAGCCTGGGTCGGTTACGCGAACGAACGGGTACGCACAGCAGTCGAGCCGGTGCTGCAAGACGCACTGCATCGGCGCGGGTTGTTGTGATGACTCCCCGGGGCGCGCGCTCCCGGGTCGAGACGCGAAGCCTCGTCGAGGTGCGAGCGACGGGCGACGAAGTCTGGTTCCGACGCGCGCTCGACCGGTTGCGCGAGCTTTCGCGCGAGAGCGATCAGCGTTTGCGAACATTCTTCTCGCCGACGGCGCCGGTTTATATCGGTAGGGCACCGGGGCGCCTCGACGTCATGGGCGGCATTGCCGACTACAGTGGCTCGCTGGTGCTGGAGCTGCCACTGGAGTGCGCAACCACCGCTATTCTGCAGCCGCAGCCGGCGCCGATGTGTGAGCTGGCGACGCGTCGCGGAGAGCGCTGGGACTACTTCAGAATGGAGCTGCCGCCAGTCACGTTAGGCGGAACGCTGGGTTCGCCGGCCGCGCTTGCCGAGTGGTTTGCGCAGCGACAAGGAGCTCGCTGGGCCAGCTACGTTGTCGGCGTGCTGCAGTGCTTCATGCAGCGCTCGGCCCGTGAGGGGTGCGCGACACCGACTGGCCTCCGATTGCTCATCGATTCAGCTGTGCCCGCAGGGCGTGGGGTCGCGTCGTCAGCGGCGATCGAGGTGGCGGTAGCGATGGCTATCTGCTCGGTCTGTGGCGGTGTAGTGCCCTCAACCGAGCTCGCGACGCTCTGCCAAGCGGTGGAGAACAACGTCGTCGGCGCGCCGTGCGGAATCATGGATCAGATGACGAGCGCCTGTGGCCGGCGTGATAGCCTGCTGCGCCTGCTCTGTCAGCCGGGTACGATCGAAGGTCATGTCACGATTCCAGACGGATATCGCTTTTATGGAATCGATTCAGGCATCTCGCACGCGGTCTCGGGTGCCGACTACGGGACCGTGCGCACGGCCGCTTTCATGGGCTATCGGATGATCGCAGCTCGCGCAGGTTTGAGGGCGCAGCGCGACGATACTCGAGTGCGAATCGATGACAGGCGCTGGATGGGCTACCTCGCGAACCTGTCCGAGGACGAGCTTTCCGAACTTGGCCAGGGACTCCCCGCGCAGATGACAGGCGCCGAGTTCATCGCGCAGTACGGTGGGATCACCGACTCGGTGACGGTCGTTCGGCCCGAGCGCCGCTATCCCGTGCGTGCCGCGACGGAGCATCCAGTACGCGAGCACGCCCGCGTTAGGCGTTTCGCCGACCTGCTGTCGTCATTGTCCGAACGGCCGGGCGCGGCTGCCGAAATGGGTCGTCTCATGTACGATTCCCATCGCAGCTACGGCGCATGCGGCCTCGGCAGCGGCGGGACCGACCGGCTGGTGGAGTTCGTCGCGGCGGTCGGCCCGGAATGTGGACTCTTCGGCGCGAAGATCACGGGCGGCGGCAGCGGTGGCACCGTCGCCGTATTCGGTGCGACCGAGGCCGAACCGTTCGTGCGCGACGTCGCGACACGTTACGCAGCGAAGATGTCGCGTCGCGCGAGCGTCTTCACCGCATCGGGCCCCGGTGCAGCGGAGATCGGTGTGCTTCGTCTCGAGTCACTCGACGAGATATTCGCACCGGCCTAACGAGGATTCGCCCGCTGACCGAAGATCTCGGGCGACGCAAGCTCCGTCTTATGGAATGTCCATCGCTGGCCGAGCAACGACGAGGCCGGCTGCGCGATGGTCAGTGCCACGTGAGGATCCCGCGCGGCCTGTCCGCTTCTTGGCACACCGGCGAGCGCAGCGAGGCGAACATAACCGGAGGTTTCGAGCAGCGCCGCCGTGGGGACTCGCAACGTCGAGAGCGCGCCTGGAGCCACGCGGCCGAGCCACCATTCGCGCAGTTCATCGATGAAATACACGTCGACGTACGTCTCAGCCTGGTTCTCGAAGCGGATGGTGAGTGGGCTCTGTGGTGTGGCCATCGCATCGTCCCACGTGGCAGGTGCTGCAGCTCGGGCACACGCGCCGAGCACGAGCGACGCAGCGAGGGAAGTAATTGAAACAGCAGCACGCATTGCTGGCGTAAGCATCATGTCCTCCATTGAGCGGAACGGGCGCATTCGGCGTCCTATCCCATAGCGCGTAAAAGGAGGGCAAACCCACTCACGGGTTTTGCTGTCCATCAGCAAGGGTGTTTCGATCCGAGCTTTTCCCGAATTCCAGTTGACGATGGCGATTCCTACTCCGCCAAACGGAGTGCACCACGAAGTCACCGAGCTCCTGCGCGCGTGGGGAGCGGGCGACGAAGAAGCATCCGAGGAGCTCGCACGGCTCGTCTACGAGGAGCTTCGCCTACAGGCGCGACGTGCGCTGCGCCGCGAGGGGGAGAGTCACACTCTCCAACCAACGGCGCTCGTGCATGAAGCTTGGCTACGGATCGACGATCAACACGAGGCCAGCTGGCAGAGCCGCACACAGTTTTTTGCCGTCGCCGCACAGATGATGCGTCGCGTCCTCGTCGACCATGCACGCGCTCGACGGGCACAGAAGCGCGGCGATGGCGCAACGCAGGTCACCCTCGGAGTCCTCGAAGGCGAGATCGACGCGTCTCGAGGCCGGGAGTCGGTCGACCTGGTGGACCTGCTTGCGCTGGACGACGCCCTCGCGCGTCTTGCGACACTCGACCCACCGAAGGCGCGACTCGTGGAGCTTCGTTACTTCGCTGGTCTGAGCATTCCCGAAGCCGCGGCCGCGCTCGGCGTTTCAGCAGCGACGGTCGGCCGCGAATGGTTGGTGGCTCGCGCCTGGCTGCGGCGCGAGCTCGATAAATAACGAGTGGCAATGAGCGATTTCCGAGAGCTGCCAGCAGCAAACACAGCACCGCCGCTGACACCCGATCGGTGGCGGGTCGTCGAAGCGATCTTCCATGCGGCGCTCGCCTCCGAGGCGGATGGCCTCGACGCGTTTCTGCGCGATGCCTGCGGCAGCGACGATATGCTGCGGCGCGAAGTCGAGTCGCTCCTCGCCGCGCATGATGGGGTGACCGAGAGTTTCCTCGAGCGGCCCGCCGCCGCGGCGTTCGAAGCGCGGCCGGAACCTAACGAGCGCCAGGCCGCAGCGCTCGCCAATGCACTCGCCGGGCGCTATGCCATCGAACGCGAGATTGCCCGCGGCGGAATGGCCACGGTGTATCTCGCGCGAGACCTCCGGCACGACCGTCGCGTCGCGCTCAAGGTGATGCGCGATGAGGTGGCGGCGGCCGTCGGCGCTCAACGGTTCCTCGAGGAGATTCGCGTCACCGCGCTGCTGCAGCATCCGCACATTCTCCCATTGTTCGAATCGGGAAGCGCGGGCGGGCTGCTCTGGTACGTGATGCCGTTCGCCGACGGCGAAACGCTGCGTTCGCGCCTGGCACGCGACGGCCGGCTCCCGATCGACGAGGCGGTGCAGATCGCGCGGGAGATTGCTGATGCGCTCGAGCACGCGCACGCGCACGGGATCGTGCATCGAGACATCAAGCCGGAGAACGTGCTGCTCCAAGGAGGCCACGCGCTCGTCGCAGACTTTGGCATCGCGCTCGCACTCGAGCGCGCGGGCGGCGAACGCCTAACGCGAACGGGACTGACGCTCGGCACGCCGCAGTACATGGCGCCTGAGCAGGCGAGGGGAGAGCGCGCACTCGATGCGCGCGTCGACGTCTATGGGCTCGGTGCC